>CACYGK010000011.1 GCA_902774005.1 uncultured Bacteroidales bacterium
CATCCTCCACGAAATGGAGCAGATGCTCTGCAACGGACACGGTCTGGAGTTCGGCGACCTCGGAATATTCCGCATCGGTCTGGACATGAAGGCAAAGCCGGAGGATAAGAAGGATGAAGTAGGTGCTGACCTCATCAAGCGTGTGCGCATCATCTTCACTCCGACTCCGTCAACCAAGAAGGACATGGACGAATGTGCCAAGGTAATCACCGAGAATAAGTTCGCACTTCCTCATTGAGAATTGAGAATTGAGAATTGAGAATTGAGAATTGAGAATTGAGAATTGAGAATTGCGGCTTTGCCGCGAATATCGGCTGCACCTCAGCAATTCAAGCACGCTTGATTGCGTTCGGTTTGCACGATAATTGAGATTTTTAACTTCCATTTAAAAAAACGACTTCACATTAATTTGTGGAGTCGTTTTTTTTTATTGTTTGAACCGGATTTTCAGTCCTATGACGAGCATTCTGCCGGGGGAGTAGAGTGCGTATTTGCGATTGGCTGAGTCGATGCGCCGGTCCACTTTGTTGAATATGTTGTCGATGCCGATGCCGGGTTCGATATATGCCCAGCGGACGCCATCGAAGGTATGGGTGGTGTAGAGGTTCCAGATATTGAATCCGGGTGCGTCCTCGTAGGTGCCGGTATAGTAGGTCTTCGACTGCAGACGTCCGTTGAGGTTGACGTTCAGACAGTAGTTGCCCCACACGTGGCGGTAGTCGGCTGCAAGGATGGCTACATGACGGATGCTGCGCTCCAGTACGGTCCATTCGCCGTCGGTCTGGGTGCGCGCATGGGTATAGGCATAGTTGGCTGAGAGGTTGAAACCCTGGAAGAGGTTTGCCGAGAGGTTTAGCTGTATGCCTTTCACATCACCCTTGTCGCTGTTCTGATAGAGGGCGTAGCTGGTCAGTTTGGATGCCTGTGCCGCAGTCATCTCGGGGAATTCGGTCTGGAGCATGGCACGTGTGGCGTTGTCGACCGGCACGTTCTGCTTCACTATCATGTCGCTGATGCGGTTGATGAAACCTGTGACACCTACGGTGAAGAGGGAGTTATGGTATTCGGCATTGAGTGCGAAGTAATGGCTCTTCTCGGGTCGCAGGTCGCGGTTTCCAAAACTTATCTGTGCCTTACCGCGGTTGACAGAGAAGTAGTGGTAGTAGAGTTCGTCGAGACCCGGAGCGCGGAAGCCGGCTGAGTAGGTGGCACGGAAACGGAAGTTGCCCGGTGCGTACATGAGTGTAGCTTTCGGTGTGAGATGGTTGTTGAAGGTCTCGTGATGGGTGAAACGGAGTCCGATTGTGGCGGTGAAATCGCGGAAAATAGTATGCTCATGCTGTGCGTATGCTGCAAGAGTATAGACACCTTTGTCGATGTTTCCGGACGTAGCTTCAAGGTAGTCGTGACGCCAGTCGGCTCCGAAGATAGTGGTGGAATTGGCGAAGAGTCCGAGGATGGCTTTCAGTTCGCCGTCGAGTGCACGCTGACGTTTTGACTGTACATAATCGCCTACGGCATTGGTCTTGGTAGGCATGTCGTATTCTTTTCCATAACGGAAGTAGTCGGCTACGAAGTCAGCCTGCAAGGAGTTGCGACTGGAGAACTTATAGATGCCGCCTACGTTCCAACGAAGTCCATGATAGAGCATCTCGTAGTCGGTTCCACCGGTGACATCGGAACGTGTCTCGGGTCGGTCGGTAATCTTACGTGAGTAGTCGATGCCGGCATTGAAGGCGAGACGCTGGGAGGGAGAGAACGTGAATTTCTGTCCCAGGATATTGGCACGGTAGCCCGTGAAGAGAGGTGCGATGGTAGGTTGGGTCTCGGTATCGGAATTCTTGACGTATTCGAGACCGCACGTCTGATAGCTGTCGGCACGGTCGTGGCTGTAGGAGGTGTAGGAACCGAAATGCTTGGTAGAGATGTCGAGAAGGACGTTCTCGGTCAGTTGTCCGTAGCCGGACACACGTGTGTCGCTACCTACCTGGATGAGATTACGTGTGGGTTGGTCGGTGATGATGTTGATAACACCCGCGATGGCGTCGGAACCGTAGAGTGAACTGGCTGCACCGTCGAGTACCTCGATACGTTTCACACGTGACATATTGATGCGGTTGAGGTCGACATTGTTGGATATGTCGCCCGTGAGCCGCTGTCCGTTGATGAGGATGAGGATGTATTTATTGCCGAGTCCGTTGAGACGGAGGAAAGAACCCATGGAGGAGGGTGCCATCGAAATCTGCGGCATCATACGTGTGAGTGCCCCGTCGAGGGTGGTGATGCCCTGTTCCTGCATCTCGAGTGAGGAGAGCACATGAACCGGAGTGGCTGTACTCTTGAGACGCTGATGGTGACCCGAACCGGTCACTACGACAGGGTTCAGGTTGTGGGTGCGACTGACGAGAGCCGTATCGCTCCGCTCCATGCGGTGGATTTGCGAGAAAGCAGTGCTCCCGCACGAGAGCACCGCCAACAACAATAATGATACTTTTTTCATATATGGAGGTTATTACTCCTCAGGGTACATTGAGTGGTATGCATCCTCGAATGACTGTGCGTTACTAGTGTGGTTGATCCATACTTCACGGATAGTTTCGAGTTCGAGCAGACCTTGCGGGTGCTTGCCTACGATAGGAACTGTGACATCGTAGCCACTGTGCTTGAAGTATTCAAACCAGCTGTTATCTTCGCTTTCAGGATCTGACTCGTCCCAGTATTCATTTTCTTTCTGTCCGTCGAAACCACCTGCCATGTCGTTATGAGCATGGTCACCGGCAATTGACATAAGGGCGTGAAGATATACCTTACCACTGTCGAATCCGTCATCCTGCATACGATCTTTTACATCCTGCTTGTAGTTGTCGGCCATGTCAACTGTGCCGACATAGAATTTGGGGTTGAGCTTCTGGAGTTCGTCTTCCAGCTCTGTGTAGCGTACGTTTGCTTTGAAGGTATCGTAAGTGTCGGGGTTACCGTGACCCATGAATGCAACTACACCATCATTTGCTTCGCTGCTGAACAGATTGTACAGACGCTGAGCCACATCAGGAACGTCTTCTGCGGGGTCGTAGAGCAGAGGCATACCCATCTTGATGCCGTCAGTTTCCTGAAGGTTTTTCAGATAGGTATCATCGAGGTGTGCACTTGCGATATAACCGTTGTTCATGAATTTCTTAACAGCTGCTACGACTGCTGCGAATTCCTCGCCAGGGATAACCTGAAGAGACTGAACGGTGATTTTGCCGTACTGTGCCTTACCGATAGCGTGGAGGAGGTAACGTGGCTCGTAGTAGTCGCGTTTTACGAGGTTATCTTCGTCATCATAATTCTCACCTTGGGAAGCACGGTTAATACAGATGTCGCTTGAGAAGCTCATATAGACATCGGCATTGGGGAATTTTGTCTTGTAGGCCTCAACTGTCTTGTCAAATGCCTTGAATGAATTGTCCCAGGTAGAACCGAAGGCAACGAGCAGAACTGCTTCGTTCTTGCCTGACTTTGCCTTTGTTTCGGCTACCAGGTTGTCGTTGTAGGTGTACTCAGACACCATATTTTCAACGATTTTCTCAATTGTTTCAACACCTTTGTCGCCGTCATCGCCACAAGATGTAAACACTGGAGCTGTCAGGGCTATTGCCACTGCAGCGAAGAGGAATGATTTAATCTTCTTCATAATTTGAAATTTTAGGAGTTAATAAATTATTTGTTTTTGTACGTTTGCCATAGTTGAACCTGATGATGAACGTGCCATGTACGGTGGTTCCGGAGGTGTTGGTACCCAGATGATAGGGGCGCATAGTGCGGTCAACATAATTGAATATATTGTCAACTCCGAATTCGAGACGGTAGGTCAGCAGTTTGTTGGTGCGACCAAAGTCGTGAGTGGTATTGATGCGCCAAATCTGGAAGGGTGCTCCGTTGCCGTTGTTCTGATAGTAACGGCGACTGCTGCCTCGAGTCGATATGCTGATACCCAGTTTGTAGATACTGGAGAAAGCATGACCGTAGACGAGGGATGCACTCCACTTGTGATGGGCTGTTCCGTCGATGATGACCTCCTCCATTATGTTCTTTGCAGCATCGTAGAGATGGGCTTTCGTGTCGAGATAGCTGTAGGCAGAGGTGAACGAGAGGTCGTTCAGAATCTTATAGGAGAGAGTGACGTCAATGCCCCACGTGCGCGCGTCGTCCATATTCTTATACATACGTGCCTGCACGTTGTTGCTGCCGTCGCCGAGGTAGGCTGTGGTGATGCCAGCTGGTATTTCGCCTACAGGCACATTGGTCAGTGCTATCATGTTGTCGAGACGGTTCAGGTAACCTGTAACCGATGCAGCCAGACGGTTGCCACGATATTCTGCATTTGCCGAGAAGTAATTGCTGGTTTGCGGTTTCAGACTGGTGTTGCCGATGTTGAAGAAAGTGCTGCTTCCCATGACGTGGAGGTAGCGGTAGTGGAGTTCCTTGACGGTAGGCGACTTGAATCCCTGACTCCACCCCAGACGGAACCGGAAGTCGCCCGCAGAGAGCATGGCACTGAGTTTGGGGGTCAGTCGGAAACCATAGTTCTGATTGCGCACGAGTCGGAGTCCGCCGGTTACATTCAGCCATTTCAGTGCGTTGAATTCGTCCTGAGCATAGACGGCAGCTGTCCAGTCGCTGGCTGTACCCGTCTCTGTACGCTCGGGAGCTTTCAGATAGTCGTAGCGGTATTCAAGACCGGTATTGAGTGTGTTTTCGGCAGGCAGGTAGAAGATTCCTTTCAACTGTCCCATGAGGCGCTGCTGGTCGCTCTGCAGTTTTTTCTGTCCGGCATACATCGGAACCGAGAACCACTCGCCGTTCTGGGCACCGAACTCCTCACCCCGAAGCTGAATGTATTCGTAGGTGCGGGCGGTATAGTTGTAATAGTAGTCGTGAAGGTTCCAATCGACATCGAGTGTGAGCTGGTCGCGACGCGACGACTTCTTATCACCGCTGAGGAACCACTTGCCACCGGCAGAGGCAGAGGCATTCTTATAGCGGAGGTCGTAGGTGTAGACGTCGCAGCTTGGATGTCTGCCGTTTCGCGGACGGTTGATGTTCTTCATGTAGTAGGAACCGTCGGCATAGAGTTCGAGGTCGTCAATGGGTTTATAGGTGAAACGCTGTGCTATCTGCCAGTTAGAGAACTTATTGACGGTCATGTTACGGCTGTCGGTAAGTACCGTAGCCTCCGCATATTCCTCGGCGGTGTTCTGCCAACCGTCGCTGCGTTGAAGCTGGAAGTTGGTCTGACTGCCGAACCTGCCGATATTCAGGAAGAGTGCATCGTGCTGACGGAGGTCGTTATGTGTGCCGTAGCGTGTCGCATTTTCAGCATATACCCCTTTCTGCGTGTGTTTCTTGGTGATGATATTGATGACTCCCGCCATAGCATCGCTTCCGTAGAGTGCACTCTGTGCTCCCTTCACAATCTCTATCTTCTCGATGTTCTGAGGGTCGATAAGTGAGAGGTCGTTCTCACCACCCACATCACCGTGGATACGTTTTCCGTCAACGAGTACGAGGATATAGCTGTTGCCAAGTCCGTTGAGCTGCATCTGACTGCCCATATCGCCCTCGGAGAAAGCGAATGAGGCGGTGAGTCCGCTGAGGATGTCCTCGATACTGCGACCACCATACTGCTGAAGCATCTGACGGGTGATGACCTCGGTCTGTACGGGCACATCCTTCAGGAGGTGGCGGGTACCTGTACCTGTCACCACTACTTCCTGCAGACTGTCAGACTTCCAGACGGTGGATTGTGCTGACACGCATAAAACCGACAGCCACCCAAAAGCCGCACTGAGAATGGCGGTCTTGGAACAGCCTTTAGCCAATAGGTCTTCTATCATCCGTTTTTTACGAAGCGCATATTCCTGTGCACGCGTAATACATTATTTAATAATATGGCAGGTCTTCTGACTTTCCCATGTCTGCTTGCCTTCCCGACCATGTGTTTGCGCGAGTGTCAGTGGCATTTCAAACAGACCCTACAAAGGGGATTACAGCTGCAGGTACAGTTCCGGACTCACACCGGATTCCCTTGCATCGAGACGGTAACTTCGTCTGATTACCATAAATTTTCGGTGCAAATATAGATATAATATGTTAATAAACCATCTATATTCGAAAAAAATTGTAATTTTGCACTATGAAATTCCAATTTCTCATATCAGCACCGATGAGTGGCTCTGGCAAGACGACTGTTGCCCGAGGACTTATGGCATTGCTGAAGGAGAAGGGGTATAGGGTGCAACCGTTCAAGTGCGGACCTGACTATATCGATACGAAATTTCATGAGGCTGTATGCGGGCGTCCGAGTATCAATCTCGATACGTTCATGGCTTCGGCAGAACACGTAAGGGAACTCTACAACCGTTACGGAAGCGATGCAGATGTATGTGTGGTGGAAGGTATGATGGGACTGTTCGACGGTTATGACCGCGAGAAGGGTTCGACGTATGAAATAGCCCGCGTGCTGGATATTCCGGTCGTACTGGTAGTGGATGCCAGGTCGGCAGCTTATTCGACGGCAGCCCTGCTCACAGGATTCATGGGTTTCAGAAAGGATGTACGCATTGCAGGTGTCATATTCAACAAGGTAGGTTCGGAAAAACATGTCGGGATGCTGAGAGAGGTGTGCGAAGACCTTGGTATAGAATGTTTCGGATGCCTGCCCAAGAATGCGGCACTTGAACAAAGTTCGAGGTATCTGGGACTCGACTTCTCGGAAAGGGCTGAGACGGTCGGACTGGTAGAACTGCTGGAAGAACACGTAACATGGAAAAGACTCTTAACACTCTGATAGCACGAAACGGGGAATCGTTCTCATTTATTTATCAGGAGAACATCGACCGGTTAGGTAACGTCTGTTTCTTTGACCCCGAAAAGGACGTTCCACGGTTGGACGATGTCGATTTACTGTACCTGCCCGGAGGTTATCCCGAGAAACATCTTGAGGCTCTGACAAGCAATGAGGCATGCCGCAAAGCGATATGGGAATATGCCGAACGCGGAGGAAGGATCGTGGCTGAGTGCGGCGGTATGATGTATCTGTGCAAGAGTATCATCAGCGACGATGGTACATACCCTATGTGTGGAGTGCTGCCTTATTCTGTAAGTGCACGGAAAGCCGACAGGAAACTGTCGCTGGGTTACCGGCGGTTCGTACTGGACGGAAAGGAATATCGCGGACATGAGTTCCATTACACCCAGTTTACAGGTGAAATTCCCGTGAGTGCGGTTCAGGTGTATGATGCCAAGGGACTTCCGGTGGCGACTCCCGTGATGAGATATAAGAATGTATTAGCCAGTTACACACATTTGTATCAGATATGAAACATATATACACAAAGACAGGTGATGACGGAATGACGAGTCTGCGCGACGGAGTGCGGGTAGAGAAAGACGACCTGCGCATAGAGACCAACGGGCAGATAGATATGCTTAACTCCCTGATTGGACTAATTGCAGAAGGGAACGAACTCCTGACCGACTTACAACGGGAACTGATGACAGTCATGAGTCATGTAGCAACACCTGAGGGCAGCCGGAATCCACGTCCGTTGCATTGCGATGAACTTACCACCCGAATGGAACAAGCCATCGACGCCTCCGACACTCCGAAAGGCTTTGTCCTGCCACGGGGTATTATTCACGTAGTACGAGCTCAATGCCGCACGGCAGAACGCAGACTATGGACTCTCTCACGCCAGTATGCCATAGACCCGAGCATTCTTACAATGATGAACCGTCTGTCGGATTATCTGTTTGCCTTAGCAATAGAAAAAGAATGAAGCCACTACTCCACCCCATAATGTTTGCCGGAACGGGCAGCGACGTAGGCAAGAGCATTATTGCTGCTGCCTTTTGCCGTATATTCCGTCAGGACGGTTATCAGCCCGCACCTTTCAAAGCTCAGAATATGGCGCTGAACAGTTATGTCACTCCCGACGGACTGGAGATAGGCAGGGCACAAGCCGTACAGGCAGAGGCGGCAGGCATTCCGTGTCAGTCGGATATGAATCCACTGCTCCTGAAACCACAGAGCGACCACACATCGCAGGTGGTTCTGCACGGCAAACCTATCGGCAATAAGGATGCATACGATTATTGGCGAAGGGGGAGTTCCGGAACCACGGATTCAGGGAATTACGGATTTCCGAATTATCGTGATGAGGTATGCAAGGCATTCGACCGTCTGGCGACGAAGTACAACCCGATTGTGATGGAGGGTGCCGGAAGCATAGCTGAAATAAATCTGAGAGACCGCGACCTGGTGAATATGTCGATGGCACGACACGCAAAGGCAGACGTGATACTGGTAGGCGACATAGACCGTGGCGGTGTGTTTGCAAGTGTATATGGCAGCATAGCCCTGCAGACGGAGGAAGACCGCCGACTTATCAAGGGTGTCATCATCAATAAGTTCCGTGGTGACATGCGTCTGTTTGAAGAAGGCAGGAAGATGATGGAGGACATATGCGGAGTACCGGTTCTGGGTGTAGTACCTTACTACAAGGATATATTCATCGAGGAGGAAGACAGCATGGCACTGGAACAGAAACACCGCCAACTGACCGAAGGGAAAGTGAACGTGGCAGTAGTACTGCTGCGCCATATCAGCAACTATACTGATTTCGACACTCTGGAACGCGACCCACGTGTCAACCTGTTCTACACGAACAATACTGCCGACCTGGAGCATTCAGACATCATTATCCTTCCGGGTACGAAGGCTACGATTGACGATCTCGTGGAACTGCGTCGCAACGGTTGTGCCGCATCCATACAACGGGCTCATCGTAACGGAAAGACGATTGTAGGTATCTGCGGAGGCTATCAGATGTTGGGACAAATAGTGGAAGACCCCGATGGAATCGAGGGTAATATAACCAATTTGCCCGGTTTGGGACTACTGCCCATCCGTACCACGATGCAGCAGACAAAGACTACGCGTCAGGTCACTTTCGAGTTCGACGGTCAGGCATGTCAAGGATATGAGATACACCAGGGACAGAGCGATACGGAAGAGCAGGTACTCATAAAGGACAACTGCATCGGCACGTATATTCACGGTTTCCTCGATAATCAACCCGTAATAGATTATTTGCTGAAGACGGTCAATGGTCAATGGTCAATGGTCAATAGTCAAAGTTTAGCGGATTTCAAGGAACAGCAGTACGACCGGTTGGCAGACCATGTGCGTCAGCATGTAGATATGGAACGGATATACAAAATACTTTCAG
The DNA here is from genome assembly GCA_902774005.1 of uncultured Bacteroidales bacterium. GTDB lineage: Bacteria > Bacteroidota > Bacteroidia > Bacteroidales > Bacteroidaceae > Minthosoma. The sequence goes on from CACYGK010000011.1 coordinate 9,276, forward strand.
GCAATGATTGAAGGACACGGTGACGATACTTACAGATATGCAGACATAAAAATCGACTTTTCATCGAATATTTGTGTTCATGGCAGTCATCAAGCCTTGATGACCCATCTTGCCAGTCACCCCGAACTAATCGGTCACTATCCCGAACCTGAAGCTTGGTCGTTGGAGGCAATGATAGCGGAACGTCTCAAAATCAAACCGGAAGAAGTCATCGTCACCAATGGTGCGACAGAAGCGATTTATCTCATAGCTCAGTCATTCGGTATGCGTCCCGATATTCCCTCACCAACCTTCAGCGAATACGAGGATGCCTGCAATATGTTTAATGCTCAGCGATTTGAAAGGGGGCGATGCTGTTGGTTATGTAATCCGAATAATCCGACAGGTGAGGTATATGACCAGCTATATATAGACCGCATGATGGCAGAATACGAGTTAGTGGTGCTAGATCATAGCTATGAGGACTATACAGACAAACATGTGATGTCGGCAAGATGGGGATGCAGACTACCATATTCCGTTCAGATACATTCCATGACAAAAACATATGGTGTACCCGGTTTGCGATTAGGATATATCACAGGACACGAGAGTCTTACCAGTCAGATACGTAGGCACATGCATCCGTGGAGCGTATCATCTTTGGCAATAGAGGCTGGTAAATTTCTGCTTGAGCACGACGAACTCATCTGCAAACCCGATCTGAACGAAGCAAGACGACTTCAAGACCTGATGCAGCAGTCGGGCGAAATAATCGTAACACCATCTGATACGAATTTTTTCTTGTGCAAGATGCTGCATTATCGTGCTGCCGAACTGAAAGAGTATCTTGCACAGGAGCACCATATACTGATTCGGGATGCATCCAATTTCAAGGGACTGACACCCAACCATTTCCGCATTGCAACACAGAAACGGGAAGAAAATGATGCGTTAGTTAATGCCATCAACCAATTCTTTAAATCGGGAAATGGATAGCTGGATGTCTGTCATATTACCGCTACTGGTGGGTTGGACTCTCGACCTGCTCATAGGAGACCCTGCATGGCTACCCCATCCTATCGTGTGGTTTGGCAAGACTATTGCTGCTTTTGAACGCCATCTGAACAAAGGGAAATACCGGAAAGCAAAAGGTGCTTTCACAGCTGTGTTCCTTATTGCACTCGTATTCATTATTACTGGGGCAATAGCTTACGGCTTACGGCTTACAGGCAAATGGTCAATGCTATTCGATGCCATAATCATCTTCTATTGTCTGGCAGGAACAACACTTATCAGGGAAGTGCGACAAGTATTTCTGGCACTCGACCGTTCGTTGGATGAAGGACGAAGGCAAGTGGCTCGTATTGTAGGGCGTGACACCAAAGAACTGTCTGCGCAGGAGGTTCGCACCGCAGCACTTGAGACGTTGGCAGAGAATCTGTCGGATGGTGTAATTGCCCCTTTGTTCTGGTTGGCGATTTTAGGTACTCCCGGCATGTTGGCATACAAGATGGTGAACACTCTCGATTCGATGATTGGATATAAGACAGACCGATACCGTGATTTTGGTTGCTGGGCAGCAAGGATTGATGATTTTGCCAATTATATCCCAGCCCGACTTACAGCCCTGCTGATGATTTTACCCAAAGTAGTGATAAAGGGAAAATGGTCGCTGGTCAGTTTTGTTCTTAAGAACGGACGCAAACATGCCTCTCCCAACAGCGGTTATCCGGAAGCTGCTCTTGCAGCTATTCTGGATTGCCGGTTCGGTGGTCCGCATTATTATTTCGGTGAGGTTTTCGACAAACCATATATCGGTGAGAACGACAGATCACTGACCACCGATGACATGAAAAAAGCCGTACGAGTGAATCGAACGGCTGAGGTACTGATGGTTTTGCTGGTCGCAGCTTTTTATCTTTTGTTATACTTCAAAGGTTAGAAATACTTCGTAATCTTTGCATTCTCGAAGTTGTTCATTTCGTTCATCATCCTGACGGCTGAATCGATGATAGGAAAGGCACAAAGTGCACCGGTTCCCTCTCCAAGTCGCAATCCCAAATGCAGCAATGGTTTTGCATCAACTATGTCGAGCATCATTTTATGTCCGATTTCATCGCCGGAATGGGTGAATATCATATAGTCCTGCGATGCCGGATAGAGACTGATGGAAGCCAAAGCACAAGCTGTCATGATGAATCCGTCAATCAGTATGACGATGTGCTGCTCTGCAGCCCTTAGCATTGCTCCAATGGCTGTAATCATCTCAAAACCTCCGAAGTAGGAAAGAAAGTCATTGACCGTTGACTGTTGACCATTGACCGTTTTGTAGTTTTCCAAGGCTTTCTTAAGTACTTCGTATTTATGACGAATACCTGCATTGTCAAGTCCTGCACCTGCACCGACACAGTCCTGTAGCGGAATATCTCCGAACAGGCTCATCCAGATGCTCGATGGCGAGGTGTTGCCGATTCCCATTTCACCGATACTCAGGACACGACACCCCTCCTCTATGCATTCATCCACTAAATCGCTTCCTGTCTCAATTGCCTGATTGAACTCCACTTCACTCATGGCTGGTTCGTAAAGGAAATTCTTGGTACCACGGGCAATTTTACGGTTGATAATATCGGGAAAAGATGAGAGGTCGTAATCCACCCCTACATCAACGATTCTCAGTTTGAAGCCATGTTGACGGCAAAACATGTTGACACCACCGCCACCTCGGGTGAAGTTTATCATCTGCTGCCACGTCACTTCACGTGGAGATACGCTGACTCCTTCCCGTTCGATGCCATGATCTCCACCAAGGAGCAGATGGCAGGGATGAGAGAGTGAGGGGGTCAACGTTCCCTGGATAAGACATATCTGTGCCGCAAGTTCTTCCAAACGTCCCAAGGAACCTTTGGGTTTGTTCAGGTTGTCGATTTTCTGCCAGATGACACTTTCGAGCGATTTATCTGTAGGGTGTATATCGAATGTTTTCATTTTATTTTTACTTCTATTCCACTAACCATAAGTATCACCTCATCGGCCTTGGAGGCTATATACTGATTCATCCAACCCTGAAGGTCGGTAAACTTCCGCTGGAGTGCGTTGTCGGAGACACCACCCAGGCCTATCTCGTTGGTAACAAAGATATAAGTGGCATCGTGTGACGTAAACGCATCAAACTCTTTCTTTGCCATTGCCAGGCAATGTTCGATGTTCATATTCTCAGACTCCGAAGGGGAGGAAATAAAGTTCGTGAGCCAAAGTGTGACACAATCGATAACTGCAACCCGTCCAGTCAGGTCGTGACGACTCAGATGGATTTCCTCTTCGATATTGGTCCACCCAGGTCCGCGACGTTCCTGATGTATTCGTACACGTTCACGGAAATCATCATCCCAGATATGGGCTGTAGCAACATAAACGGGAGTTTCAGATATACTGAGTGCCAGTTCCTCTGCTTTGCTGCTCTTTCCGGAACGCTGACCGCCGGTAATCAAAATAATCCGTTTCATAGGGCACATAATACAATATATATGGATAACTCGGTAAGCAGACAAACTGCACCGCAACAGTCGCCCGTATAACCATGAATCTTATTGTTGATAAAAAGATACAGGAAATACATAACGATGCAGGGAACAGAAACAATCATTCCCCAGGGCAGATGTGTATACCACAGGAATGCAGCCATAGGCAGAAGACCTTGAACCGTAAGACTGACTCCCGCCCACCAGTTTATCTGACGATAAATCATTTTCGTTTTGGCTTCCTCCTCACTACGGGCATAAGGCATCATAATGATAAGTGGTGCTGAAACCATCTTGGAATAAGGCGTTGCAGCCATGATAGCAAAGGCAGCAATCGTAGGAGAAAGTGAGAGGAGTGTTGCAAAAAGGAGAAGGTGATACAGTATAAGTCCGATGACTCCATAGGTACCAATATGTGAGTCCTTCATTATTGCAAGGATGCGACTCCTGTCCGAACCGCCTCCACCGAAACCGTCCATAAAATCAGCCAGACCGTCTTCGTGCAGGGCACCGGTAATGAGCAGACGTACTACTATAGCAAACAGTACGGCTACGGTATACGGAAAATACATGCTGCACAACCATAGCGTAAGAGCCATCAGTCCACCTGTAAGCCATCCAGTCAGCGGCCAGAACTCAACCACACTCTTATAACTCTCTTTCGGTGGTTCATGGAGACGCCACAAAGGGAGTCGGGTAAAGAAGATAAACGCAGCCCAAATGCGGTCAAAAAAATGTATCATAAATTGTACATTGTACATGGTAAATTGTACATTAATATTTTTAGCATACAAAAGTACAAAATAAATTTAGTACATTTGCAGCTTGAAAAGAAAATCTACTGAAATAATGAAGAAAACGGTCTTATTCGCAGTTATTACTGCTCTGCTATGTGCTTGTGCAGGAAAAAATACGAAATCCCAGGCAACAGACGATGCAGTTTCAGATACCATCGTTACGATTGATGTAAAATATGCCACGGGGTTCAGTGTTCGAGACTCAGCCGATGTACGAATGGTGGATGTGGGAAAACATGACCATTTTGCATTGGTACATTCAAACAACATAACGGTTCCGGACGGATATACAAAGGTATTGGTACCCATCCGCCGTACTATCTGCATGACTTCGTTGCAGTTGTCGAATTTTACTATTCTCGGTGCCCATGACGTAGTAAAGGGTATAACCGGTACGAAGAATATGTTCAACGAGGATATCCTTGAACGGGTCAAAGACGGACGTATAGTCAAGATAGGAATGGAGGGGAACTTCGACACAGAGATGGTATTGGCTGCCAATCCCGATATCATCTTCATTTCTCCGTTCAAACGTGGAGGCTACGAACCCATCAAAGACTCGGGTGTCACGTTGGTTCCCCATCTGGGCTACAAGGAACTCGACCCGTTGGGTCAGGCTGAATGGATTAAGTTCGTAGGAATGTTCATAGGCAAGGAACGTGAGGCACAGCAAATCTTTGACGGCATAGAACAACGTTATAACGACTTGAAAGCAAAGGTGCAGAATAGCTTACAGGTTACGGTTAACAGCTTACCGACAGTATTCAGTGGTGAAATGCATAGTGGAACGTGGCATGCCGTCGGAGGAAAGAATTATCTGGCTCAGATATTCCGTGACGCAGGTGCTGAGTATGTAATAGATGACGAGGAGACAGCAGGAGAGAATCTGGAATTTGAAAGGATGTACACTCTCGCAGCAAAAGCAGACTATTGGCGCATTCTGAACAGTTTTCCGGGTGACTTCACATACGAGGCGTTACGTTTGTCAGAACCACGCAACGAACTCTTTGAAGCTTTCAAACAAAAGAAGGTTATATATTGCAACATGAAGAAACAGCCATATTACGAGATATCTCCCGTGCAGCCCGATGTACTGCTTAAGGATTTTGTGGCTGTCTTTCACCCTGAACTGGTTGAACCTGATTACACACCTACGTACTACAGATTACTGAAATGAAAAAATTTTCATTGTTCATAGGATTAGTGACAGGCATACTGGTGCTGGTCGTTGTCAATCTCCTGATTGGTTCAGTCAGTATTCCGATGGTTGAGGTGTGCCGTATCCTCATGGGAGACGATTCCAACGAGATTTGGACGAACATCATTTTCAGTAGCCGTCTGCCTCAGGCTTTGACAGCCGTAGTGGCTGGAGCGGGACTTGCAGTCAGTGGTCTGCAGATGCAGACGGTTTTCCGTAACCCTTTGGCAGGTCCTTCCGTATTGGGTATCAGCAACGGTTCTGCCTTAGGTGTGGCATTTGTCGTACTGTTGTCAGGACGTATTGGTGGAGTAGCCCTCTCTCGTTTGGGTTATCTCGGTGATGCAGCCATGAGTGTTGCAGCCATTGTGGGTGCGTTGGCTGTATTGTTGCTTATCCTTTGGGTATCGGGAAAGGTAAACGGCAATGTCACACTGCTGATAATCGGTGTGATGATTGGTTATCTTGCAAACGCCATAATCGGTGTGATGAAATTCCTGTCACCCGAAGAGGATGTCAAGGCATTCGTTGTATGGGGATTGGGGTCGTTCTCCAGAGTTTCCGGCGATGAAATGGTACTTTTTATAGTACAGATGTGTATTCTGCTACCATTGGCTTGTCTGCTGGTGAAGCCTTTGAACCTGATGCTTCTGGGTGACCACTATGCAGCGAATCTTGGTTTGAACATACGTCGGGCACGCATGCTGATTATTATCAGTAGCGGTATTCTTGTTGCGATTGTAACAGCTTATTGCGGTCCTATCATGTTTATCGGTATGGCGGTTCCTCATCTTACCCGTGCCATCTTCCGCACTTCCGACCATCGCATTCTGATGCCTGCCACAGCTCTCTGTGGTGCAGTTCTGGCATTGTTCTGCAACCTGATAGCACGTATGCCAGGTTTTGAAGGTGCACTCCCTGTAAATAGTGTGACGGCTCTGGTTGGAGCACCTGTAATTGCCGCAATCCTTTTTGGCAGGAGAAAGAACGAAGTGGAATAATCGTTACAGAATTTCTTTTATCTCATCTAAGGTATTGACCACGTATGTAGGAGTTATTCCACTTTCCTGAAGGTCTATTCCCCATCGGTTGAACAACAGGGCATCGATACCTGCATTCAAGGCTCCCCGAATATCGGTCTGGATGTTATCACCTATCATAAGTGTTTCCTCGCGGCGAGTTCCCGAGACCTTAAGTGCGTAGTCGAAGAAGAGGGGTGAAGGTTTGTTGGCACCTGCGTCCTCACTCAGAATAACGGTATCGAAATATTCTCTCAGTCCGCATGCTGCCAGTTTCTTGTATTGTATCTCATGGAATCCGTTGCTACACATGTGGAGACGGTAACCTCTGCCACGAAGGTAATCCATCAGTTCGTGAGCACCGGCAACTACTCCGGATTTGGATGAACAGCAGTCAAGAAACGTATCACTCATCTCCAGACAGAGTTTCTCCGTAACCTCCAGTCCGCTGCCCGTACTTAACGGACGACGGAAACGCTCTACAATAAGATAGTCGCGTGTTATTTCACCCTTGGCATAGCTTCGCCACAATTCTATATTGGTAGTCCAATAAGCATCGAAGAAAGCCTGCGGATCGGGGAAATAACGTTCAAGACGGAACAGTGCGAATGTTTCCTTCAATGCGATGTTGGCATTGTTGTAGGTATCGTACAACGTATCATCGAAGTCGATAAATAAATCTTTATAGCGCATATATCTTTCCGTTATCATCAATAAGCAATATCGTGAGTTCACCCGCAGGCAGAAGTGGTTTGCAATGTTCGTAGCAATGACTGATTACTACGGAGGCGAAATTTTCAATCTGATAGGAGGGTATCCTCTTCCACAAATCCCGAGCAAGAGTAATGTCACTGATACAAACAGTTATATCTGATTCGTTCAGCATCTGCTGAATAAATTCCATATCCATCGTAGTCTTGCTACTATGAGTATCCAGATTGCCCGCAGCTAGTTTGACGGCTTTACCCAGCATGACTCCGAGTGTGATCTTCCCGATTCCAAGTTCAGAAGCTATCCGAAGTGTCTCACCTATATAATTACCATATTGTACAAAAGCCTGAGCAGGCAGATCAGGATAAAAGGCTTTAAGATATTGTTCGCTTTTGAAACCGCTGTTTATGACCACTCTATCCGCACCAATGGCCTTTGCCACCTCCATACATTTGCGGATACTATCAATAAAAGCCTCCTCCGAGAACGGTTTCACTATACCGGAAACACCAATAATCGAGATACCGCCCTCAATTCCAAGACGAGGATTGAATGTACGCCTTGCTATTTCTTCGCCTTGAGGAACAGTTATAGTGATTGACCATTGACCATTGACCATTGACCATTGTTCAATATTTCGGCGAATCATCTCTCGTGGGGCTTTATTAATGGCTGGTTCACCTGGAGGGAAATCGAAACCAGGCAAAGTAAAAGTACCGACTCCCTCACCACCTATTATCTGAAATTCATCCGATGGACGGACTGTTGCTCTCACCTCAATACCATTCGTCACATCCGGATCGTCACCCGCCTCTTTCGTACAGTAAGCATAATCCTCCCCATAGCCGACAGGCACCATGATGGTCTCACCATCAGGCAAAAGGACAGGTACTTCCTTTGGAGTTTCTCCTTTCGTCAATCTTATCATTGAGGCAACTGCAGCTGCCGTTGCACAAGTACCCGTCGTCAGTCCACTATGCAAAGGATAGAACTCCGGAAGAAGTTTTTCGACAAACCGCCTAAGTCCATGAGGTCCATTAATAATAGTTGAGAGTTGAGAGTTGAAAGTTGAGAGTGCGGGACGCTTCAAAGCGATAATCCGCATACCCTTCTTCTTTGCCGCTTCAACTTTCTCAGTAAAACCTCCACTTAAACCACTCTCCTTGAGCAGTATGGCATCGGCATCTACGTCAATCGTATTACCATCTTCATAGAAACATAGTTGGTTGTCGTCTGCTCCCTGCTCATGAGCCGACTGAATACTACTCTCGCGATTCAGTATCCTATATATCACCTTCACGCCCCGCGACTCCAACCATTTCAGTTTACTGATACTCTGTACACCAGTCGTAGCAAGCAGCGAATGAATATCTGTCGGTACCTGAGTGTAGTCATCTATCCAGGTAATGTCAGCATCCCTTGGGGGATAAATACGTTCGTATCGTACCACAGGAACCTGCAACGACATCGCCACTTCTCTTATCGTCTGATGCAGCATCGAAGCAAAAGGATGAGCTGCATCCACAATGAGACGGATGTCGTGCTCCACACAAAATTTCTGCATTCCCTCCTTATTCATAGCACCATCAATACATACACCATGGTGCAGACTGATGTCTTGTTCACCAGTCTTAGTACTGTAGAAATAGGGACTGCCTGCTTCCTCCAGTACCTCTGCGGCTTTGCGTCCTTCAGTAGTTCCTCCGAATACGAGTATCATTTATTCTTTTTCACCTTTACGGAAAAGGTGGGTGAAATGCTTGTTGTACAATTCGGATAATCCTTGGCGGTTGTCGATGGCTTCGCCAACTACGAGCATCGTGGTAAGGGTGAGATTATTGTCATGAACCATCTTTGCCAGTTCTTTCAGTGTACCACGATAAATCTTCTGGTCAGGCCACGTGAGGTGATAGCAGGCTGCAACGGGGGTATCCTCGGGATATTCCTGCAAGAGTTCTTTCTGCACATCATCGACTATAGCAGCAGAAAGGAAGATACACATGGTACTCTGACTCTTCGCAAGTAGGTGGAGCTGTTCTTTCTCCGGCATGGGTGTGCGTCCCTCACCACGAGTGAGGATGATGGTCTGTGTACGTTCCGGAATGGTGAACTGACTCCTTAGTTCGGCAGCTGCTGCAAGGAAACTGCTGATGCCAGGTGTGATGTGATAGTCCATTTGGTTGGCATCAAAGAACGCCATCTGTTCCTGAATGGCACCGAAGATACAGGGGTCACCTGTATGCAGACGTACTATATAATGCCCCTTGTCATAATGCTGCTTCATCAGTTGGCATTGTTCCTCAAGGTTCATGTCGGCAGACGAACGTACCACAGCCCCCTGTTTATGGCATTCGGTAAGTGCCTTGGGAACAAGGGAACCGGCATATAATATAAGGTCTGCCTTCTCTAACATCTTCCTGCCTTTCACACTTACCAAATCAGGGTCACCCGGTCCGGCACCTACTATTTCTATATGTCCGCTTTTTGTTCTGAGATGTTTTTCGTCGAACGCAAGTGCTGCCGTCCAGTTCTTGCCTTTAACCTTGGGAATGATAAGTTTGCCATGATTTGAACCAAGTATGGCAGCAGCCTCACACACACTGGGTGTACCCACATGTTTTGACACAGTATCACTTGGATTGGGTACTTCTACTTTCGAGAGTTCATCAGCATTAAAGAAAGCTACCTCCTCGCCCAACTCCTCTGTAAGCATCCCGACAAAGGGTTCGTCAGACTTTACATCAATAGTACAGTAGCGATGCGAACAAGGTAACACTCCCCTCTTTGCAAAGGCATCGGCTATCTCGTCATAAATGAAAGCATAGTCCTCGGGATGGTGCGCCAATCCGAAACCAATAGTACCCACCATAGGTACGAAATGTAGTTCGAGCATCCCTTCCGGTGCGTAACGTATAAATGGAGACACGATGATGAGCAGCTTATATTTCTTGGAGTCAGCCTCATCGATACTATCAATGATGGTTACATGCTCAGGCTTTGTAGCTTCGAGATAGTCCGTTCCCTCATCACGGACATCTAGCAGAAGGGCTGTAGGCTGACGGTTGACGAATGCAAAGATGCAGTCGTTCATATCATCTATCTCACTTGCTACAGGCCAGTCGAAACGTTCCTCAAAAGTATCCAAAGCCCACAGTCCTGCATTGTCACTCTGAGTAGTTACTACCTCACGTGCTCCGATAATTGCTGCAATCTCTCGTGTCAGTTCGTTGGCACCACCCACATGTCCGGAAAGTACGGAGATAGCATTCTGTCCCAGACTGTCTATACATACAACAGCAGGATCAGTGTGCTTGTCATTGACAAGAGGTGCGATAGTACGTACACAAATACCCATTGCACCGATAAAAACGAAAGCATCATACTTTGACCATTGACTGCTGACAATCGAACGTTCAATGACAGTAGCACCCAACTCTCTTTTCAGTATTGAGGCAATCTCGTTTCCCGCTTCACTTATTTGTATTATGGCTATTTTCCTTTTCTGCATTTAAGTATTGTTATTGGATGATTATCGTTGAGAATTATCTTCATGGGCGGTTCTTGCTTCAGTCCTAACGCCTCGCAAGCCTCATTCCACATCTGTCTGCTGTCGGTAGTAACCTTCGGAGCCACCACACTGTTCATTACTATCACCCCGTTAGGGGACAGCTCCGTAAGGACACGTTCCATTATCTCCTTAAGCCTGCCTCCATGTCCACCAATGAATACAGCATCAGGACGAGGAAATGCTGTGATGTCTATTTCGAGGAAATCACCCATATGGACATTGATGCCTGGTGCACCAAACCGATGGGCATTCTCCTGTATTATATCCTTGCATTCAGGACGTATCTCGAAACTATGTATCTCCAGATGAGGGAATTGCAAACATGCCTCTATCGATACACTTCCCGTGCAGAATCCGATGTCCCAGAATACACGTCGTTTCGACAACTCCAATGCTTGCAGTGTCAAGAGTCGGATGGGCATCTTCGTAATCATCTTCTCACGACCATCAAGCAGGGAGAACTCCGCATCTGGGATACCAAAAGGTCTTGTACGCTCTGTGCCTTTCCCACAAAGAATCACACAGTTTGGCATAGCAAAATCCTTTTCGGTAGCTTCTTCAAGGGAAAGTACAGTCACCTTCTCTTCACTTGGATTTCCCATACGCTCACCCACATGGATGGTATAGTCTTTGTAACCATAATCGAGCATTCGTTTCGCAATGGCAGATGGAGTATGTTCCCTATCAGTCAACACACCTATCTTCGAGGCATCCTCAATAAGAGCTTTGTCGAACTCTTGCCAGGGACGTCCTGTCAGCGACACAATCCTCAAGTCATGATAAGGCATAACCAACCTATGTGCCAGCATCTGCAAAGAGTTCATCGTCGGATAGACAACGACCTCTGCCCCAGGCATCCTTTGTCTGATAGTATTGGCAAAGCCATAAAACAAAGGGTCACCACTGGCAAATGTTATAATTGACATTTGACATTTGACAATTGACAACTCTTTGTATTCTTCGAAGACCTTGTCCAAAGGTACAACAATGTCGATCCACCGGGCATTCTCAGGCAGTAAAGGGGCTACTATCTCATGATGGCGTTTACCACCTGAAAAAAACTTTCCATTCTTGATAATCTCCAACACCTCAGGCGGAAAGAACGGTTTCGGATTGTCTGTTATACCTATGACGATAAATCTCATAAATCACGTCCAGGTTTTAATTGTTCTGCATCGTCGAAGGTAAGTATCGCATTACAAAGGGTTGCAGCAAGATTAGAGCCTCCTTTTCTACCTTCAACAATAATCTTAGGTATTTGCTTCAAAGTCTTAACGGCATGTTTGCTTTCACATACATGTACAAAACCCACAGGAGCAGCAATGATACCGGCAGGATGCATCTTGCCCTTACGCACTAAGTCGCATATTTCAAAGAGTGCAGTCGGGGCATTACCCACAACATAAAGTGCCTCGGGATATTCTTCTGCAGCCAGATGCATACAAGCCTGACTACGTGTAATACCTTTCTCGTCAGCCATCTGTTTGGAACGTAGGTCATTGATGTAGCAATGCACCTGAATACCCAGTCTCTCCAAAGCTCCTTTACGGATACCGCTTGCAGCCATCGAGACGTCAGTTACAATATGTCGCAACATACCGTCTTTTACCTTATTGTATATAATCTCCGTTGCACGATCGTCCATCCACAGACAGTCTTCCATACCGAAATCCACGGTAGTATGTATGGCATGAAGCAAAGGCCAAAGACGCCACGTTGGCACATTAGGATACTTCATCTCGGAAAGAATCGTACGGAAACTTTCCATCATAATAGATTGACCGGGGTTCTCTAACCTCTCACCTCTAAACTCTAACCCATAATTACTATAGTATCCACGAGGTGTAATGAAATTCCCATCTGCTATATACGACTGCGAGTTACCAATCAGGATGACAGTGAACATATCCACATCCTCAGGGTCGAACTCACCGAGAGTAGTCACCTTCACCTCTTGCTCCTCACGCCCTGCCTGACGCACATAACCCACTGGAGTATCGGCACTCCTTTCTTGCAAGAATAATTCTATGAGACGATAGAGTTGCCAATAGCGTCCATGCGATTTAGGATTATAGATGGCAGTGACAAAATCACCCATAGCAGCCGCCTTGATGCGTTTTTCTATAATAGACCAGGGAGTCATCAGGTCTGAAAGAGAGATGATGCACGTATCATGACCAATGGGAGCACCAAGCAGTGAAGCTGCCTTCTGGAAAGCAGAAATGCCAGGAAGAGTACAGATATCAATATCCGCACCCGTTTGTTCCTTCATCTGGTAAATAAGCGGAGCCATTCCATACATTCCAGCATCACCCGAGGATATCACTACCACTACCTTTCCCTGTTCTGCCAATCGGAAAGCCTCCTCAGCACGTTCACGTTCCTTTTTCATTCCCGTGTCAATACACTCGCACCCAGGTTTCACATACCCCTCTATGAATTGGAAGTAATACTTATACCCCACAACTACATCTGCCTCCCCTATCGCTTCAAGAACAGCAGGAGTGATGTCTTCTTTACTGCCAGGTCCTATGCCTGCCACAATTATTTTTCCCATATCATTGACGACGGTTTACAAAATTGAAAAAATATAGTTAAATCTCTCAGAAGAGGACGATGGTGACGGCACGGGCGGCTTGGGCACCATAGACGAGGGCGCCTTCGATGTCGGCTGTCTTGCTGGGTCCGCTGATGAAGGTGCCGAATTTGTAGTCGCAGAAGTATTCGTCGGACTGTTCGATGCGGGCGTATGCTTCGTGCATGTTGTTGACTATGTTCTCTTTGCTGAGCAGGATAACGAGACGCTGGGATGCAAAGCAGACGGCACGTTCTTTCATGGTCTGCGGAATCCATACGCAGGCGTTTTCTGCTACTCCGATATGTCCCTGGATGACTCCGACATCGGCAGTTTCAAGGTCCTGTGCCTGAGCTACGGTGTCGGGGTTCAGCTGTGCCTCTACGCCCGGCAGGTTGCTAGCTATGATGCCTGCATCGGAGTATATCTGACAGATGAGGGCATTGAGGTCGTCACCTTTCTTTGCCTCAAGGAGGCGGGCTCCACCGACGGTCTGTGCCTTGGTCTTGAATTCTTCCACGGGGTCGGGATAGGTGATGGCATGGAGTGCCTTCAGAGAGGGCATATCGTAGGTCTCACGGGTGTTACTGCGCAGCCGTGAGAGGATGGCTTCTTTTGTACTCATAGTTTCTTCCATAGTTCGTGGAACGATTTCTTCGGGAATTTCATCATCTTATGTCCGGATGCCCAAGGGTTGAAGCGGGAGTTCAGGAGGGATGAGGGCAACCAGTTGACGAGGGGTGAGAGGCGCAATGCGAGTTTGTAGAACAGCGGATGGTTGAAGAGCAGGGACATGCCGCCCGACATGAATTTCTTCATTTCATCGGCACGACCAAGGGAGTCGAGCTGCTGGCGCCAACGGTAAACCTGCGAGGAGAGGTCGACACGTACGGGACAGACGTTGTCGCACGAGCAGCAGAGGGAGCATGCGGAGACGTTGTCGCTGTATGTCTTGGGATTGCGCAGCATGCCGAGGTTGATACCTATCGGACCTGGAATGAAGTAGGTGTAGCTGTAGCCGGCTGAGCGGCGATAGACAGGACATGTGTTCATGCAGGCTCCGCAGCGCATACATTTCAGGGTTTGCCAGTGTTCGGGGTTGCCGAGTATCTCGCTGCGTCCGTTATCGACGAGGATGATGTGCATCTCGCCACCGGGACGCGGTCCGCGGAACTGACTGGTATAGACGGTGGTCTCCTGTCCGGTTCCGCAACGTGCCAGCAGGCGCTGGAAGACGGCAAGCGAGGAGAGGTCGGGAATGAGTTTCTCGATTCCCATCGATACGATATGCAGACGCGGGATGCTTGTGGACATGTCGGCATTGCCTTCGTTGGTACACACGACGACATCGCCTGTGGCAGCCACTCCGAAGTTGGCTCCTGTCATACCTGCTCCGGCTTCCATAAACTGACGGCGGAGGTGCATGCGTGCGACGTAGGTGAGGAACGTAGGGTCGTTCTCGTCGTGCGGCTCGGGGGATATTGCGGCATAGCCTTTGGCTATCTCATCGTAGTCGGCAATCTTACTGCGGAAACAGTCGCCAATATCTTCGCGGTGGACATGAAGGGCTGGCATGACGATATGGCTGGGAGCCAGCTGCATCATCTGAAGGATACGTTCGCCGAGGTCGGTCTCGACGACTTCTATTCCTTTTGCCTCAAGTGAGGAGTTCAGGTGGCATTCTTCGGTGAGCATGCTCTTGCTCTTCACCACTTTCTTCACATCGTGGCTCCGCAGTATGTCGTAGACTATGCTGTTGTATTCAGCGGCATCGGCAGCCCAGTGGACGTGTACTCCGTTGCGTGTGGCGTTCGCCTCGAACTGCTCCAGGTACTGTGCCAGATGGGTGGCTGTATGTCGTTTTATCTGATCTGCCGTCTCGCGCAGTTGTTCCCACTCGGGAAGAGCCTGAGCCATGCGGTCGCGCTTCTGACGCACGGCGAAGAAGGTCTGGTCGTGACGTGTCACTACGGCTTCGTCGCGGAGGTATGCAGCGGCAGCTTTTGAATGTTGTGTACTCATCTTGTCGAAGTCAGTATTTGTGCTACGTGAATGAACTTGATGCCGAGTCCCTGTTTCTCTGCCACACCCTGCATGTGCATGAGGCATGAGGAGTCGGGACCGGTGATATACTCAGCTCCTGTCGCCATGTGGCGGCGCACCTTGTCGAGTCCCATACGTGCGGAAACGGCTGTCTCTTCAACGGAAAACATACCACCGAAACCGCAGCATTCGTCGGGGCGTTCGGGTTCGACCACCTCAATGCCTTCAACCAGGCGGAGCAGGTCGATTATCTTATTGAAGCGGGGTATGTTTCGTTCGGAAGGGGACGAGAGACCCAGTTCGCGCACTCCGTGACAGGAGTTGTGGACACTGACCTTATGGGGGAAGTAAGCGGGCAGGGATTCGACCTTGAGTATGTCATGGAGGAACTCCACGAGGTCGACCGTCTTGCCTGCCGCCTCACACACCTTATCCTTCGCGCCCAGCAACTGGGGATGGAAGCACCGGACGTAGGCGGCACAACTGGCTGAGGGTGCAACCACATAGTCGTAGGAGCGGAAGAGTTCGTCGTATTTCTTTGCCAGGGGCACTGCCATCTTCTCGAAACCGGCATTTCCCATAGGCTGTCCGCAGCAGGTCTGACGTTCGGGGTATTCAACATCAAGTCCGAGGGAGCGTAATAACTTCAATGTCGATACGCCTACCTCGGGGTAGAGCGCATCGACATAACAGGGGACAAATAATCCTATTTTCATCTTACATGTCTTCGTATGTGTCAAGATATGTGACATGGGTGACGAGGTATTCCTCTACACCATGCTTGCCGTCGGCACCACCGATACCCGACTTCTTCATACCGGCATGGAAGCCCTGAATAGCCTCGAAATGTTCGCGGTTGATGTAGGTCTCGCCGAATTCCAGTTCGCGACAAGCCTTGACTGCCACGTTCAGATCTTTTGTGAAGATTGAACTTGCAAGTCCGTATTCGCAGTCGTTGGCATAGCCGATGACTTCGTCGAGGGTATCGAATGTAACCAGAGGGATAACCGGACCGAAAGTCTCTTCATGTATGATGTCCATGTCCTGACGGCAGTCGTCGAGTACGGTAGCTGCATAGAAGTAGCCCTTGGTGCCCACGCGGTGACCGCCACAAAGCAGTTTGGCACCCTGCTTGACGGCACGTTCCACTTTTTCGGTAACGGACTCCAGAGCACGAGCCTCAACCAACGGTCCCATGTCGACAGTCTCGTCGGCACATACGTCGCCTACCTTAACTGCCTTCATCTTATCAACCAGTATCTTCGTGAAGGCATCCTTCACACCTTTCTGTACATATACACGTTCGGCATTGTTGCAGATCTGACCGTTGTTGCCGATACGGCTGTCAACAATCCACTGTGCAGCACGCTCGAGGTCGGCATCGTTCATCACGATTGCAGGTGCCTTACCACCGAGTTCGAGACTTACCTTCGTGATGTTCTTGGAGGCTGCTGCCATGATGCTTTCACCGGCAGCGACACTACCTGTCACACTTACGATGTCGATCTTCGGTGAACCTGCCATTTCGTTTCCAACGACACTTCCCTTACCTGTCACGATGTTGATAACACCGGCAGGAAGTCCGATTTCATCGATAACTTTGGCAAATTCGGTACAGTTCTCAGGTGTGAGCTGAGATGGCTTTATCACGATAGTACATCCGGCTATGAGAGCTGCTCCTGCCTTACGAGCGATAAGGAAGAAGGGGAAGTTCCAAGGCAGGATTCCACCCACGACTCCAATCGGTTTCTTCGTGAGGAGTATGGTCTCGTTGGGACGGTCGCTCGGAATTATCTCACCTTCGATATGACGTGCGAAAGTAGCCATGTATTCGAAATAAGCCACTGTGGCACCCACTTCGATGGAAGCCCATGTGCGGGTCTTTCCCTGCTCGCGCATGATGATTTCGGTGAATTCCTTTTCGCGGGACTTGATTCCGGCTGCTATCTTCAACAGATAACCTGCACGTTCGATGGCAGGAATCTTTGCCCACGCCTTCTGTGCAGCACGTGCTGCATCGAGTGCACGGTTCACATCCTCCACTGTGCCTTCAGGCTGACGGGAGATTACTTCCTCGGTAGAGGGATTCAAGACGTCGATCCACTTGCAGTTCGAACTTTCGCAGAACTGGCCGTTGATGTACATTTTAAGACTTTTCATAACTTCGGTTAGTTTTAGGTTAATAAGTTTAATGCGTCAGGTTATTTGATTTATTTATTTTGTCAGTTCGAGTGTGTCGAGTGCAATCATCAGTTCTTCGTCGGTAGGGATGCAGCAGACGGTTACCTTTGAGTCGTCGGCACTGAGAACAGCTTCCTTGGCGCGGCATGAACGATTTTTCTTCTCGTCCATCTTTACACCCATGAATTCGAGTCCTTGGGTAGCTCCTTCGCGCACTTCCCACTGGTTCTCACCTGCTCCACCGGTGAAGAGGATTATATCAACACCACCCATTGCAGCTGCGTATTCACCGATGTATTTCTTGATGCGGTAGCAGTACATCTCCTTTGCCAGACGAGCCTTGTCGTTGCCTGCCTCGATGCCTGCGAGGATGTCGCGGAAGTCGCTTGAGAGTTCGCTGACTCCTGCCAGTCCGGATTTCTTATTGAGCAGGTTGCTGATGCCCTTGGTGTCGAGCTGGAGTTTGTCCATGAGGAAGGTAACTGCTCCGGCATCGATGTCACCCGAACGGGTACCCATGATGAGTCCTTCGAGTGGGGTGAGTCCCATACTGGTGTCAACGCACTTGCCGTCCTTGATGGCTGCGATAGAGGCTCCGTTGCCGATATGACAGGTGATGATGCGCTTGCCCTCCGGTTTCACACCGAGGTATTCGCATACACGCTGACTGACGTAACGGTGACTGGTGCCGTGGAATCCGTAGCGGCGCACTCCATACTTGCTGTAGAGTTCGTATGGAAGGGCGTACATATAGGCATAGTCGGGCATAGTCTGATGGAAGGCAGTATCGAACACACCTACCTGCGGGATGTTTGGCAGGAGGGCTGTCACTGCGTTCACACCCTTGATGTTGGCAGGGTTGTGGAGCGGAGCGAGGTCGTTGCATGCTGCAAAAGCCTCCATCACTTCGGGAGTGAGGAGTACAGACTGGTTGAAACGTTCGCCTCCGTGTACCATACGGTGACCTACGGCATCGAGTTCGTCGAGCGACTGCATCACGGCATATTTGCCAGTAGTGAGTACTTCGAATATGAACTGTACACCTGCTGTGTGTTCTGCTATCGGACGGTCGAGCTGTATCTTCTCGCCGTTATATTTCAGTTTGAGGAACGAGTCGGGCAGTCCGATTTTCTCGATTCCACCTGACGTGATGACGCTCTGGTCGTCCATGTTGTACAGAGCGTATTTGATTGAACTGCTTCCGCAGTTAAGTACTAAGATTTTTTTCATTTATAACTTTAATCTTTAAACTTTTAACTTTAAACTTCATTCCATCAGGAATGACTGTCCATTGCCTGACAAGCTGTGATGGCAACCATCTTATAGATGTCATCGACTGAACAACCGCGGCTGAGGTCGTTTACGGGACGTGCGATACCCTGAAGGATAGGACCGATGGCATCGGCATTGCCCAAACGCTGCACGAGCTTGTAACCGATATTGCCTACTTCGAGGTTTGGAGCCACGAGTACGTTTGCCTTTCCTGCTATCTCACTGCCCGGAGCTTTCTTCTGACCTACACTTGGTACGAGGGCTGCGTCGGCCTGTAGTTCACCTTCAATCTTAAGTGACGGATCGAGTTCCTTTGCCAGACGGGTAGCCTCAACGACCTTGTCAACTACTTCGTGCTTCGCACTACCCTTGGTAGAGAACGAGAGCATAGCCACACGCGGGTCGGCAAAGCCGGCTACTGACTTGGCTGTCTGAGCTGTGCAGACTGCTATCTGTGCGAGCTGTGCTGCATCGGGCATCGGAGTAACGGCTACGTCACCCATGACGAGGATTCCGTTCTCACCGTACTGTGGAGTCTGGGTGATGAGCAGCATGGCTCCGCTGACACATGTGATGCCCGGAGAGCACTTGATGATCTGAAGTGCGGGACGCAGTGTGTCGCCTGTAGTGGAGAGGGCACCGCTTATCTGTCCGTCGGCATCGCCGCTCTTGATGATGAGACAACCGAAGTAGAGAGGGTCGAGCACCTGCTCGCGTGCCTTCTCGATGGTCATTCCTTTCTTCTGACGCAGTTGGAATAGCAGCTGAGCATATTCTTCTGTCTTCTCACTTGTAGCAGGATCGATGATGGTAGCTTTTCCGATGTTCTTCAGACCCAATTCGGCAGCCTTGGCAAGTATCTCGTCACGACTTCCAATCAGGATGATTTCAGCCAATCCATCGGCAATTGCCTTGTCGGCAGCTGTGATGGTACGCTCCTCGAGTGATTCGGGAAGCACGATGCGCTGCTTGTTTGACTGAGCACGCGCAATGATTTGTTCCATTAATGTCATAGTAATGTTTATTTAGAGTTGAGAGTTGAGAGTTGAGAGTTGAGAGTTGAGAGTTATTCCACCACTGCAGGGATAATCTTCACTTCGGAACAGAGTCCGGAAGGTACGGGTGTCCAGTTGTCGTAGTGGTTGCGTTTATAGTTGAGGTCAACGACGTTGATTTCCTTGAACTTACGCCACTGTACACCTTGACGGTCGAGAGCCGCGATACGGTTGGCAGGCAGATTGCATACTTCCACTTCAAGAGTGTTGTCTCCCTCGCGTAGGTACTGTGTGATGTCGATGCGATAAGGTACGGAGAAGAGTGTGCCGCAGTCCTTGCCGTTCACGATGACATGAGCCGTCTCACGCACGTCGCCGAGGTCGAGAACGAAGGCAGACTGAGGTTGTATCTTACCCATGCGGAAGGTGGTCTTGTACACACCCGTAGCCATTGTCTCATTAAGAAGCTGATCACTCAGTTCGGTCCAAGATTTCGGCGATTCCATCGACCATGTCTTGGTTATCGGAGTAGGAGCAGCATCGCGGAACGAGAGTGTCCAACCCGTGAGTTTGCTGGCACGGTAGTCGAGACAGTTGTAGTACTTATGTTGCGGCAGACCGGCTGCTTCGGTGTTCGTATTATTAAATGTACGCAGCAGGATGCTCTCACCCGAACGCAGTTGGATGTGTACCCTACCCTGGTCATCGATCTTGGCACGGGTCACTTCACCGTTCATAGGATTATAGAATACGGCATCGGCAAAACGTACTCCGAGTTGCACGTAGCTGTCGATATACGCGCTTTGCAGGTTGGAGATGAAATAATGATAACCTGTCGGATTGCTGCGACGTATGCAACTGAGTCCCTGAACACTGCGCATCGACTCGGCACGGGCATGAGTTGCCTCAAGTGCGGACTGATAGTCGGTGGCAAGTACGCAGTTTTTCTGAAGGTTCTTCAGCAGTTTGGCAAACTGTTTCTGTTCTGCTTTCTTGGCGAAGCCGGGAACAGACGAGGGGTAGTTCTTTACGAAGATAACCTTGTAACCCTTGGCTGCCATGTCGTTCAGACGCTGAACAGTAGAGAGAGGCATGAACTGAACGTCGGGAATGATTATGGCGGAGTAACGTTTCGTTACCTCATCCTTCTGCACATAGCGGTCGCTGATGTAATCGACGTCATATCCACCCTTGATGATGGTCTGGACGGTATTGATAAACTTTGGTGCACGCTTCTCCATCGAATGGATGTCGAAGAGAGCCACCGAACCCGGTTGGTCGTATATCATGTCGTAGAATGGCAGATAGACGAGTATGTCGTTATCAGGTTCACCCCATTGCAACATAGACTGGCAACGCTGGATGTAGGCGGAGAAAGCCGGCATCGACGACCACCAGTTGTTGTTGGGTGACATATCCACTGAGGCGTAGAATCGCCATCCCGGCCATTCGGCATCTTTCGGAGAGTAGCATGCTCCGTGAAAATAGACGTGGTTGATACCAGAGATGAAGAAGAGGTCGAGGTCGGGTTTGCACTGAGAGAGCGACGTGCGGAAATGCTCGGTGAGCCATGTGAAGGTCTCGCTCGATGTCAGACGGTGTCCACTCAGATGTGCTCCCGACGATGCGTATTTCAGCATGGATATGTCGGAGAAATTCTTCTTCGTATATGCTGTGTCCTTACGCAGACCGTAAATACCGAAGTCGCTGAGTCCGAATCCTTCACACTCAGGAATATCCACTGCTGCATAGAGGTCGAGCAGGTTGGCTGGCGAACCATGAGCCTGATTGCGTGTGAGTGAACCATGACTATGTGCCCAGTCTGTCCACTGCAGGGTAAAATTCTCGTAGAGCAGTTCGGCAAGTGTCTCACGATAGTCGCTGAGTATACGTTTATCCTCATCGCTGCGGAGCGAATCGGGAGTGGTGAACGGACTCAGATGGTCGTAGAGGTCGTAACCACGGCGACGCATGAACTCTTCACGGAGGTTTGGAGTCCAGTCGGCACCGTACACCTCGTATGAGTCGTTGAAGAAATTAGCAGGGAATGGCACTTTCTGATTGACGAAAGCGGTATCGAAACGCTGCAGGTAACGTGCTACGGCATCATGGTTGAAGTGGTCGATGACGAAACCCTCACCACCGGGTGCCGCACGTTTCACTTTCTGCTTTGTCTTGGCGATTTCAACGATGGTTTTGCCACCCTCAGTCTTGAACACCGCCTTTGTTGCTGCATCCTGCTCACTTACCAGCGGTCCACCGAACGGCCAACCCGTACCTGTAGCCATATCGACTTGTATGCCCAGCCGCTTTCCTTCCGATTCAGTATGTCTGAGCATCTGCATCCAGAGGGGTGAGAGGTAAGGAATCTCATTGGCATCGTTACCCTGCACACCGTAAATCGGAGTAATCTCCACACCACCGATACCTGCCTTTGCCATCTCTTCGAGGTTGTAGGTGAGTCCTGCCTTATCGACAGCTGAACCCAACCACCACCAACGGGTATAGGGTTTCGACTCCTGAGTGATGGGCACACGAAGTGCTTCGGGAGAGTTCCAACTCACTTCTGCTTTCGCAAACGTGAGAGTTAAAATTGCAAAGTTAAAAGTTAAAAGTCTGAGTTTCATGTACGATTAGTTGCCGTCTGGTTTCGTGATTTCAATGAATGGACTGTTGCTCCAGTGGAATGTCTTCCAGTCTGAAGGCTGAGCAGGGTCGTAACCTTTGTAGTTCGGACCTATGTATCTCTTGAGAGGCAGGTCGAGGTCGATGATGCCTTTCACCACCATCAGACTGATTTCGTATGCTCCGTAGGGGTTCCAGTGGGTATTATCCTCGAATGCCTTTGTCTGTCCGGGATATGTACCGACAGGATAGTGTACGAGTGAATGCTTCGAATCTTCCACTCCGAGAGTCTCGAAGAAAGTACGTGTCATGTCATGCACCTCGATCACAGGTACGTTCAGGTCCTTAGCCACAAAACGCATTGCATCGGGATATTGTCCGTGGGTTTCACGAATCTTATCACCGTCCCATGCACGACGCTGGGTAGGAGTGACGAATACCGGTACGGCACCTTTCTCGCGGATCTGATCGACGTATGTCTTCAGCATGTGAGCGAAGTTATAGAAGGCTCCGGCTCCTGCATTCTTCTCTTTCTGGTCGTTGTGTCCGAATTCGATGAATACGTAGTCACCCGGTTTTGCCAGACTGCAAATCTTCTTCAGACGGTTCTGTGCATAGAAACTGGAAGCGGTAAGTCCGCTCTGTGCATAGTTGGCTACACCCACCTCGTCTGTAAGCCAGTAACCGAATATCTGTCCCCAACTGGTCCATGGTTCCTTGTCCTGATCCACAACAGTAGAGTTTCCGCACAGATAAATCGTAGGTACGTCCACCTTCTCAATCTTTATCTGTGAACAAGCAGGTGCATCACCGTTGATTTCGAGGGTCAGTTTATCGTCCCAACGCAGGGCATCAGCCTCAGCCGGTTTCAGTTTTACGACATCGCGCTTGCCGTCTGGCAAGAGTATCTCTGTGTTTCGTTTGTTTACGATAAACGAGAAAGTCTTGAACTCACCCTTCTTCGTGGGTTCGTTGAACACATAGAGACGGCGCGACTCTGCACGTACCGTCGTGTTTGCCTTCTGTTTCTTGCTTCCGATGGTGACAGTCACCTTGTAGTTGCCGTCAGGCACAGCCACAGAGAAGTAGAAAATGCCGTCACTCAGTTGGAATCCGGGGGTCTGCTGCTTGCGAGCCTCGTCTATCACGTTCTGGAAGTCGTATCCGTAACCTTTCTCAGGTGTGAACACATCGTCGGCGGTTATCTTGACGGCAGACTTGTCACGTCCGTCGAACGAGAAATTAAAACTCTGTGCGTTAGCTGCAACCTGTAAGCAGTAAACAGTAAGCAGTAAGCTAAAAATTCTTAGTTTCATAGTGTGATTTGATTTACATTATTTTTTGTTTGTCTTTATTGAATTGTCGAGAGCCGGTTTAAGTTCGTCGGGTGAATCCTTAGTGTACATATTCACGGCACCAGCCACCTTTGTGAAGAGGTCGGCAACACGCTGCTGTTCGATGGTCCACTGTGGTTTGAACTTATCTGAAAGCATGTAGTTGATGATTGACAGGCGCATCTGGCGAGCTACGACACGGGTGTCGAGATTTCTTGTCAGGTCCATAGTCGTCATCACCAGTTTGCCTTTGCCTACGTTAGCTTCGAACAGCATACCAATCTTACGTGATACGAACCACGTGTCGATGCTCTGAACGAGTGGTTGGAAGTCGGAAGGGAAGTCGGTGAACTGCATTACCTGGGCACGGTTCACAAGTTCCCACCACTGCATGTCGCTGTGATAATCCGTCGGGAAGAGGTCGAAGATGCTGTGAGTATTCTCAACATATATACCTGTAGTGTGCGGAGGACGCATCTTGAACCAGGAAGTGTTCCAGAATACCGGAGTGAACTGCTGCACCACCTCTTTTCCGTAGCTTACCTTACCTGCCGCACAAATAAGTACCTTACCACCCTTCTGCAACGTCTTTTGTGCCATTGCATCGAGCGAATCGGTCACATATACATCGTTGAAATTGCCGTGCAGGACAAAGAACTCCGCTGCCTGAGCATTCTTCTTCTGTGTCTGTTTGTCAGCCAGAGTGCCTAATGTATCCTTGTCAGGATATACCCAGAAATCCCAGTGGTTCCTAGCATCAGTACCCGGCACAGTAACCATGAACGTATATTTCCCTGCCTCAGCAGCGAACGAAAGCGGTACACTGACTTTTCCAAGTTCGATATTGCAACCTACTGGCAGGTCTTTCCGTGGGAAGTCTCCCTCAGCCACAACCTTTTTGCCGTTCGTCACTGTCCAATGGGCAGCAGTAGCAGGAATCACTCCTTCGGAGAACTGTGACAGTTCGACGTCTGCCTCGAAAGTCTCGGAGTTCTTCCACGTGAACTTCTGTATCTTTGCCAACGGAACAATCGGTGAACAGAACTCACGGAACTCCTCGGCACTGATGTAACCCTTGTTGTCGAAGAACACGTCAGTAACACCTACCAGTGCCGTTCCCTGACCCGAGTAGTCGTTGATGGAGAGAAGTTGGAATCCGGCATAGTTCGAGGTACGCAACGTACGCTCTATCTCTGCCTTGTAACAGAGAGCCTGCAACTTACCGGAAGCCATCATGAAGGCATGTCCGCGACTTTCCATTCCGTTGTCTCGCAAGAGGTCGCGGAATATCTCGAAGTTCTTCGCTTTGTTCACACCTGTGTATTTCTTTATCTCGTCGAAGTTGGGGAATGCACACCACTGACCGGTCTCATGACTTACGAACGGCATCGTGATTGGTGTGTTCGGCATGTCTTTTTCTTTTCGAAATTGACTACCGATTCTGGAGCGCGTCGTGTCCATTCGTTCAGACCGCGGGCACCTGCCTTCACGGCAAACTCGCTGCCTGGTTGCCATGCCCAACCGCCACCAACGGAGAAGCCACAATAGAGATGGCGATTATCGTATTCCTTTATCTTCGCTACATGTTCGGTTGACCACTTCACCCAGTTGCCAGCAGGTTCGTTGCCGAACGCAAAGAAAGTGAACGAAGGATGGTTGCCGTATTCATCCACAATCCTCACACCTTCCTGCCAGAGGTACTTGTCTATGGGTCCAACTTCACACCGTGATTAGGCCACGACGGTCCCTCGGGTTGCAGGTAGAAACCAACGATGTCGGCAGCCAGGAAGGCAGCCTCCGGTGGGCAGTAGGTATGGAAACGCATGTGGTTCAGTCCGTAAGCCTTGCAAGTCTCGAAAAGCTGAGTCCACGAAGCCAGGTCCATTGGAGGATAGCCTGTATTCGGGAAGTCGCAGTTCTCCACCGTTCCGCGCAGAATCACCTCCCTGCCGTTGATGTAGAACATCTTGCCACGTATCTCCATCTTACGCATTCCGAACTGAGTCTGATGCGTATATGTATGTTTGGCTGTCTTTGCCTCTATGCTGAGTGCATAAAGTTGCGGATGGAACTCATCCCACAGCAGCATGCCGTCGCCCATATCGAGTGTGATGTCAAATTCATCGGTAGTCTGCGGATTCAGTGTCACAACCACAGGCTTTGCACTTACCTCATGATCACGACTCGTATTGAAAGCCGCAGCCTTCAATGTCAGCGTCACCTTACCCTTCTTCTCCAATCCTCCGTTCAGCACAAGGTGTACACGTGCTTTCTTATTGTCTACATCCGGATATACCTTCACCTCACGGATACAACTGCAACTGCGTATCTTCATATCACCCACGATACCGTTCCAGTCGCCCTGTGTCTGGTCTGTCACCGAGTGGGAGTCCTGTCCTACCTTCACTGTCTCGGGGTCGTTGTCGATGCATACGGCTATCTCGTTGTTACCGTCCTCGTTGAGCAGACTGCTGTCGAAATAAAAACGGTGAGGCACAGAGAGTGAGTTCTCTGCCTCGCCAAGCAAATGTCCGTTCACCCATACCTTACTTACGATATGTGGACGCTCAAAGAAAATCTCGTACTGCTGCTTTTCCTTTCCCTTTGCCAGCATGAAACGCTTCTTATACCATGCCTTGCCCACGTAATGCTTGTCAGGAGTGAGGAAGAACTGAAGCTTCATGTCAGTCCCCGGCTTGCGGTACTTTGCCATGTAGGGGTTGAAGAAATAACTGGAGTCGTAGAGTGAACCTACCCATTTCGTGTTCACACTGATGTCATCACCTTTCAGACGCTGCGGCATACTTGCAGGCAGAACGATACGGTCGTTCAGACGCTTTCCGGGTTTATACCACTCCTCGGCTTCACCCTTGCCCTCACGATCAATCTGAAACTGCCACTCGCCAGCCAGATTCACATCCGCTGCTGCACGTGCCACCATCAAGAGACCCGAAAACTGAAAGACTGAAAACAGAAAGAAAAAAGATAGAAAACGTTTCATTTTTTCATTGCATTATATTCATTTTCGTTGCAAACTTACGGATAAGCGAGCGAAAATCAAAAACAATTCTTGTTTTTTATGCCCTGCACACAAAAAAAAGGCAGACCCTTGACGGAATCTGCCTTTTTAATTAAAAGTGAATTAACGTGTGTAGGAATTATTCTCCTGGAGCAATTGCACCAGCTGGACATGCATCTGCACAAGTACCGCAGTCAACACATGCGTCAGCGTCAATTACATACTTGCCATCACCTTCAGAGATAGCACCTGATGGACACTCGCCAGCGCAAGTTCCACACATTACACAATCGTCACTAATTACGTAAGCCATAATGTTTATTCTTTAAGTTGTTAATGTTCTGTTTCTATTTCCAGAGGTGCAAAGATATGTAAAGTCTGAGACAAATACCAAATTTTAGGTACAAAAAATTTCTTCAAACACTCAATTTACTACTCAGATATAGGTAATACTACCAAAAAACACGTAATAATGTTCAATGGTCAATGGTTAATGGTCAATGGTTATCGTTTGTAAAGCAGCTTCGAGTTCGCGTATGAGCGGACGCTTCTTCTCGTCAGGAGCAAACACGAAACCTTCGGCTACGAGCATTCTGTCGTTCTGAGCATCTTCAAGCAGGTAAGCCACGAAGGGACCACCCATCGCATCGCCTCGCATATCCCACAGTCCGCGCACCTGAACCACATTCCGCTGACCGTCTGGCATCTGTCCCACTGAGTAAGACACAGTCCTGCCGTCAGTTTCCATCCACTGTCCCTCCTTTCCACCTGGGATATTTATCTTCATCACCGAATCGCGTGCCGCTACGAATTCATCGAGCGAAAGGTTGCGGAGCGGCAGACTGTACATACAGATGTTCAGCTTGAATTCCTGTTTTATTGATGAAGCCCAGAAGAAGTCCTTGCCGGCTTTCACGTCGTCGATGTCCTGAGGCACTAAGATACTTACCCCGAACTGCTTCTCTGCCTGGCGTTTTACTGCACCACTGTATTTCTTCTTAAGCAGACCACGTTCACGTGTGAACTCCTGCTGATTGAGGATATCGAGCAACTGGTCATGACGCTCAGCTATCAGTTCGATGAACTCCTTATCGTTTGGTGCCGAAAGATAGACTATCACCTGTGGCTTGCAATACTCGTCGAAAGCTATGCCCATCTCTGCCTCCTTGTATTTCTTGCCCACGTCGGCTATCACGATGTTACGATACACCTTGAATCGGCGATTGAATCCAACACGATTGATTTTCGTGCAACGGAACTGCGACTCGTACTGAGGCAGTCCGATGATGGGACCTTCAACCACGTCGAGCAATGCCTGTCCTGCACTACCCTTGAGCCATTCCTTATCAGCAACTACCAGCAGTTCGTAGGGAGCACTCTGCGATTTGCCCTTCACAGTCTTCTTACCATCCTTACCTGAAGGACCGCAAGCTATCAGAAGGAGCAGAAACAAGAAAAATAGGATATTTTTCATATTGTTTTCATGTTATTTTCCTGCAAAGTTATGGTCGTTAAGCAGAAATACAAAATAAAAGTATTGGTATTTCACAAAAAATTACCATCTTTGCACAAAACCCAAAAACTAACCATTATGAAAATCAGATTTTTTTCTCTTTTACTAACTACTTTCGCTTTCAGTTTACCATTTACTGTTTCTGCGAAGGATTTAAAACCCGCTAAAGGCGGAAAAGCCATTAGCGACGAACTCATCGGTATTTTCTTCGAGGACATCAGTTATGCTGCCGACGGCGGACTCTATGCCGAACTCGTGCAGAACGGCTCCTTCGAATTCAACCCCTCGGAGCGCGACGGCTGGGGACCCTCCACAGCGTGGAAGAGCATACGCCCAGGTCACTCGCTGGGTTATGCCGAGATACGCATGGACGGAGGCATACATCCTAATAACCCCACCTACATGCGCCTGCACACGGAGCGCGTGAAGGAGTACTACGACTACAAGGGCTGGAAGGGTTTCGGTCTGCAGAACGACGGTTTCGACGGCATTTCAGTAAAGGGCGGTGCCAAGTACAACTTCTCCGCCTTCATGCGTAATACGGAAGGCGATGCCAAACTGGTACGCATAGCACTGGTAGAGCCGCAAGGACGGGGCAAAGACCCAAAACTGCTGGACGAGGCCTATATCGACGTGAACAGCAAAGACTGGCATCGCTTTGAGACTGTACTCACTCCCGATTCCAGCTGTCAGAAGGCAGCTCTGCAGATTCTCTGCATGCAGCCGGGCGACCTGGATGTGGATATGTTCTCGCTGATGCCTGAGGATACCTACAAAGGTCATGGTCTCCGCAAGGATATGGTACAGGCACTTGCCAACCTCCAACCCAAGTTCATGCGCTTCCCAGGCGGTTGCGTTGTACACGGCGGTGGCGACGGCTTCTGGGACACCTATCGTTGGAAGACTACAGTTGGTCCCAAGGAGGAGCGCAAAGGTCTGAAGAACACATGGGGCTACCACCAGTCGATGGGACTCGGCTACTACGAGTATTTCCAGCTCTGCGAAGACCTGAATATGCAGCCTCTGCCCATTCTTCCCTGTGGTGTCAGCTGTCAGGGTACCAACGGCGGTTGGGGTATGAAGGGTCAGGCTCAGGATGTCGTACCGATGTCGGAGATGGACGAGTGGGTAAGCGAAGCTCTCGACCTGATTGAGTGGGCAAACGGCGACCCTGCCACCTCCAAGTGGGCAAGAATGCGTGCCGATGCAGGTCATCCCGCACCTTTCGGTCTGAAATATTTGGGTCTTGGCAACGAGGAGAAGATTACACCCGAATTCAACGAGCGTTTCAAGTATATTTACGAGAGAGTGACAAAGGCATATCCCGACATCATCATCGTAGGTACTGCAGGACCAGGTTCACACCCAGGCAACCCCGACCTTGAGAACGGTTGGAAACTGGCAACAGAACTGGGTATGCCTGTCATCGACGAGCACTACTACGAGCCAAACAAGTACTTCCTCAACAAACGCCAGTACGACAGCTATCCACGCGATCGCAAGACAAAGGTATATCTGGGCGAATATGCAGCAAAGGACAAGAAACTCATCGATGCCCTTGCAGAAGGTCTCTATCTGCTCCATGTGGAGCGCAACGGCGATGTAGTGTCAATGACATCCTACGCACCACTCTTCGCTCGTCGTGGTAACACCAGCTGGAACCCCGACCTCATCTATTTCGACAACGACCGCCTCTATCTCACCTGCAGCTACTACGTTCAGCAGATGTTCGGCCAGTCCGCAGGTCAGTACTACTACGGCGACTGCGTGAAGTTCGAGGGTGATGCCCCCGATGCCGTGCAGCCAATGGAGAATGTGCACTACGGCCAGTCTGTCATACTCAATGTCAAGACGCACAAACTCTATGTGAAAATCTGTAACGCATCTTCCGAGACAAAGAAGGCGAATATCGACCTTTCCCGTTTCGGTGTGAAGAAAGAGGCTGTAGTCACTACCCTTTCTGGCAATCCGGAGGATGAGAACAACTACGATGCTCAGCCCATCACTCCAAGCATCCAGACTATGAAGGCTAACAAGAAGTTCTCAGTCGAAGTTCCTCCTTACACCTTCGTGATGTACGAATACCAACTGTAAGAGACAAACCTACACACATAGAAAAAGCCCTGCGCCTTGAAGCGTGGGGCTTTCTCGTATATTAATAATGTGTATTTGTCCTCTTTGTACTTACGCACCGCATCATGTCATTCTTTCACGATGCAAAAGTCGGAAGAATAACGGAGGATGAGGGTTATTTTCGTACCAAAAGCGGGAAAAATCGTAACAATTTCAACATTTTCAAGGCGTTTCTGTATTCTCAAAAACACGGAAAATTGGCGATTTTATCGAAGAAAAACAGCGGATTTCATGGATTTTCCTGTCAAAAATGGGTGATTAGATTAGGAAGAAAATAGGGTACTTTTCTCGCCTTATTTTATTTAGCATTGAAAATCAGCAGTTTACATGGCTTAAGACGGCACGCGTTGCAGTTGTTGCAGTTGTTGCAGTTCCAAACAAGGTAATGCGACTATCCCTTTTCCCTTATTTTCTACTATATCTATATATCTATATATATATAAATATATAAGTATCAAGTAGTTACAAGACTAGGGGAGGGTAAAAGGAATACATATAAACGAAAATGCAGTATTGTCTCGAGAACTGCAACACTGCAACAACTGCAACGCATCTGTCAACTTTCTCAGGACAGTACTCCTGTCCGTAGCCCTAAAATTCGGTGAATTCGTGGTTCCGTAAATCACGCGCCTGCCGCGTTAGGAGCATGCGCCTGCCGCTTCGTGAGCATGCGCCTGCCTCTTTATGAGCACGCGCCTGCCGCGTCCGAGGTGTTCATCATCTTGATGATTTCGGTGCCGCAGAGGAGGAAGCAGCCGAGACCATAATCGTCGAAGTCGGGTTCGCGGTCGTAGGTGACTGGCTGGGAGTCCTTCGGTTCCTTGCCTGTACCCTGTACGTACCCTAAGAAACCGTTGGGATGGAGGCAGTCGCGAACCATAGTCTGCCACACATTATATATAATAGGTACGTACTTCTTGGCTGGAAGGATGCCCTGACGCACTCCCCATGCCATTCCGTAGATGAAGAGGGCTGTACCTGTCATTTCCTTGCCTCCGAAGTCGGTGGGGTCGGCAAGGGAAGCGTACCAATAGCCGTCAGGCTGCTGACAGCGCAGCAGGGCACGTGTCATCATGAGATAATCCTTCTTATAGTCGTTATAATGAGGGTCGGAAGGCAGAGCATCCATTGCACGCACGAGTGCCGCATATACCCATCCGTTGCCACGACTCCAGTAGCAGTTCTTACCACCTGGAGTGGTGAACGGAGCCACGAAGTCCTTGTCGCGCCACCAGAGTCCCTCCTTCTTGTTGAAGAATCCACCAGCGATGGAATCGCGACTGGTGCGATACATCTGCCATCCCTGCTCGGCATAGCGCAGGTAGTCGGGGTCACCCTTCAGACGGCACATCTCACTCAGTTTCGAGAGGACGGGAAGTCCCATCTGTATGGCATCAATCCATGTCCAGTCGCCATACGAACCTGTAGAAGAGCCGTTACCCTGAGTCTGAGGCACGTTACGACAAGCTATCAGATTGTCCATGCACTCGATGGTAGGCTGAGGATGTCCCATGTCGAGGTAAGTCTGCGAACAGCAATAATCGTCGGCATCGCGAGTCTTCACTCCGTTGCGAGGTGTCCACTTGTGGGCATTACCCCAATCGAGGATATATTGGAAGTATGCATCAGTCTTCTCTCCTCCCAACTGGCGCTCAAGGTCGGCAAGGGCATAGAGTCCCTCGAAATAGACTCCACGAGTCCAGAGGTTCGACGGACGCGATTTCTTCACGAACGTAGGTGCTCCTGCATCAGGATATTTGGCAATGAAATAGTCGTTGGCACACTCCAAGGCAGCGAGGACTTCGCTTATATCCATTGAACGTTGACCATTGACCATTGAACGTTGACCATTGACCATTGACCATTGGGTATTGACTATAGAAAAGGCAAAAGTAAAAACGGCGATTAAGATTTTTCTCATAATTATGGTTTTAAAGGTTAAGCAGTAAGCGGTAAGCTATTAATTATTTTTCATTTGTTCGTTGAGGATGCTTTCGAGTTCGTTGCCGGCAAGGCGGAGACGGAATTCTCCATGCATGGCTACGGAGATGGCACCTGTCTCTTCGCTGACGATGATAGCGATGGCATCGGACTGTTGGGTGATTCCGAGTGCAGCACGATGGCGCAGTCCGAGGTCCTTCGGAATACTGAGCGAGTGACTGATGGGCAGAATGCAACCTACGGCGGTGATGCGTCCGTGGGCTATGATCATGGCTCCGTCGTGGAGGGGTGAATTCTTAAAGAAGATGTTCTTTATGAGTTCGCTGTTAACCTTGGCATCGATGGTTTCACCGGACTTTACGATATCTGTGAGCGACATTTCACGTTCGAGGATGATGAGTGCTCCGATGAGGTTTTTCGACATATAATTGCATGCCATGACCACAGGCAAAGTGCTGACATTCTCATCTTCGTCGTTCACATTTTTATTATAGAACCATCGGAGGAGCAAGGAAAGTCGTCGCTGACTACCAAGAGTGAGGAAGAAACGGCGTATCTCCTCCTGGAATATCACAATCAGAGCAAGACCACCGACACTGACCAGTTTGTCGAATATGCTGCCCAGCAGTTTCATCTCGAACATCTGCGACACTACAATCCAGACAAGGATGAAAACGAGGATTCCGTAGAATATATTCAACGAACCTGACGATTTCATCAGTCGGTATATCTGGTAGAGCAGGACGGCTACGCAGAGAATGTCGATTGCATCTTTTATTCCGAAGTCAAGCATTATTTAAGGTTAAGGGTTAAAGGTTAAAGGTTAAAGGTTAAAGGTTATGGGTTATTGATGGTGCCCTAGGAGTTTCACGATTTCAACGCATTCTTTGACGTCATGGACACGGAGGATGTTGGTTCCTTTCGTGAGTGCGATGGTGTTGAGTGCGGTGGTTCCGTTGAGTGCTTCGGCAGGGGTACATCCGAGCCGTTTGTATATCATGCTCTTGCGACTCACACCCACGAGGATGGGAAGGTCGTAGATGAGCAGTTCTTCCTGATGGAAAAGCAGGTGGTAGTTCTGTTCCAACGTCTTTGAGAATCCATACCCGGGGTCGATGATGATGTCCTTCTGTCCCAAGTCGCGCAATTGCTGTACGCGTTTCGAGAAATAGAACAGGATGTCAGGCATCAGATTCTCCGTAGGCATGTTGTGCGTCAGGACGTATGGTACACCAAGACGGGCAACGGTCGGAAACATATTTTCGTCCATTTCACCGCCGGAAACGTCATTTATGATGTCGGCTCCGAGTTCTTCGATTGCCATCCTTGCCACATCGCTGCGGAACGTATCAACGCTGACAGGAATGTCAGGAGCTACCTCCCTCACTACCCTCATCGCCATTCGCAGACGCGACATCTCTTCCTCCTCACTCACCTCGGCACTACCTGGACGCGTGGAGTATGCTCCCACATCAATCATCGAACCTCCCTCAGCCACAATCTGTTCTGCCCTGCGACGTACATCCTCCTCAGTCTGCTGACGCGAAGCCTCGAAGAACGAGTCGGGGGTGACGTTCAGAATACCCATGACCTGTGGCTCGGACAAGTCGAACAACTGTCCGCGGACATTGATGGTATATGGAAGTGGAGCCCTCACGGGAGTTAAAAGTTAAAAGTTAAAAGTTAAAAGTTAAAAGTTAAAAGTTAAAAGTTAAAGAACTTTTTTGAATCGTTCGATGAAATCGGCTGCTTCGTCCATGCTGAGGCATAGAGGTGGCAACAGACGTATGGTGTTGGTACCTGCACATCCTGTGAAGCAATGCTGCTCCTTGATGAGACGGGTACGTGGTTCCTTGTATGGAATGTCGAGTTCGATACCTATCATGAGTCCCATACCACGCACATCGATGACGTGTGGCAGGTTGCCGGCTTTCATCTCGGCTGTGAGGGTATCAATCAGGTACTGTCCTACTTTTCCAGCGTTTTCAACGAGGTTTTCCTGTTCGATGACATCGAGTACGGCGATGGCTCCGGCACATCCCAGGTGGTTGCCTCCGAAGGTGGTTCCGAGTTGTCCGTAAACAGGCTTGAACTTCGGTGAAATCAGTACTCCAGCCATTGGGAATCCGTTGCAGATACCCTTTGCAACGGTGATGACATCAGGACGTACGTCGAAATGCTGATGAGCGAAGAACTTTCCGCTTCTGCCATATCCGCATTGGATTTCGTCACAAATCATCACGGTGTCGTACTTGTCACAGAGTTGACGTATGCCCTGCAGGAACTCCTTCGTCACCAGACGTATTCCTCCCACACCCTGGATGCACTCGATGATTACGGCACATACATCGCCCTTGGCGAGTTCTGTCTCCCATGCCTTCAGGTCGTTGAGTGGCAGGTAGGTTACGTGTCCGTTATTGTTGATTGGAGCGATAATCTTAGGATTGTTGGTCACCTCGACAGCCAGACTGGTACGTCCGTGGAATGCCTTCTCGAGTGAGAGGACACGTGTGCGTCCGTTGTAGAAACTAGCCAGTTTCATGGCATTCTCGTTTGCCTCCGCACCTGAGTTGATGAGGAACAGCTGGTAGTCATCATATCCGCAAACTTTGCCAAGTCGTGCAGCCAGTTCCTGTTGCAGAGGGTTCTGCACGGAATTGGAATAGAAGCCGAGTTTGCCAAGCTGACGAGTCATAGCCTCAACATAATGAGGATGGCAGTGACCTATACTTATAACGGCATGACCACCATAAAGGTCCAGATACTCCTGACCCTTGTCGTCCCACACATGGCAGCCCTTGCCTTTATCTATTGCGATGTCAAATAATGGATATACGTCAAATAGTTTCATTGTCCAACTTTTAATTTTTAACTCTTAACTTTTAACTTAAAAAGCTGTAGCTTTCAAGCGCAGTCCGGCACGTTCGTCGATGCCGAACATAATATTCATGTTTTGTACAGCCTGTCCTACTGCACCCTTGAGCAGATTGTCGATGATGCTGGTCACGACGATTTTCCTGCCGAACACCTCCACGTGTACCAATGCCTTGTTGGTGTTCACTACCTGTTTCAGGTCGAGAGCCTTATCGCTGTAGTGGGTGAAAGCCGCTCCCTCGTAGAAGGATTTGTACAGAGCCACGATGTCACTTTCTACAGCCGGCTGGTCGAGTGTAATCACTTCGGTACAGAAGATGCCGCGTGCGAAATCGCCACGGTAAGGGATGAAATCGACTGTGATACCTTCAGCATTGAAGCCCTCGTCGAGGGTATCAACCACGTGTGGAGCTGATGCTGGACGCAGTTCGTTGAGCGACTGGCATATCTCGTGCAGATGCTGGTGGGTGAACAGTTTATATACTGAAAAATTGTCGGAACGCCATGAGAAATGGGTCGTAGCTGCCGGCTTCTGACCTGCTCCCGTACTACCCGTTATGGCATTTACGGAGATGTCGTGGATGAGCAGTCCTGCCTTTGCCGCAGGAAGG
Source organism: uncultured Bacteroidales bacterium (assembly GCA_902774005.1). Lineage (GTDB taxonomy): Bacteria > Bacteroidota > Bacteroidia > Bacteroidales > Bacteroidaceae > Minthosoma. Next base: position 45,188 of record CACYGK010000011.1, read on the forward strand.
AGTCCGAGTTGTATGCAAGTGGCAAAACAACCAGGATTGGCAAGGTGCTGACACGCGGCTATCTGTGCTCTGTGTATCTCAGGCAGACCATATACATAGTCGTGGGTGGGTGCCGCAATGCGGAAGTCCTGTGCCATGTCGATAATCTTCACACCGGCAGGGATGTCATGCTCCTTGAGGAACGCCTCACTCTTTCCATGTCCGAAACAGAAGAACACCACATCGACCTTGTCGAAAGGCATCTCGCTGGTGAATTCCAGATCGGTTTCACCCAGCAGTCCCTCGTGGACATCATACACCTTGTTGCCGGCATTCGATTCGCTGTTGACAAATACGATGTTCACCTCGGGGTGGTTGATGAGCAGACGAATGAGTTCGCCTCCTGTATATCCGGCTGCACCGAGTATTCCTACGTTTATCTTTTTCATTTCAAATAACCGTCTTGTCTTTCACTTTTGGGAGCCTTGGGAGCCAGAATCCAAAGCAGGATATACGTCAGGAGTCCTACACCCCAGAAAAAAAGGAGGAGAAATCCGATGCGTACGAGCAGGGGATCAAGACTAAAATATTCTGCAAGTCCTCCACACACACCAGCTATCTTCTTGTCGGTGCGGGAAAGGTAAAATTTCTTTTCTTCCATGTTATTCAATCTTATTATCTTTCTTCGTTCGGATGAGCAAGGTAGTATGCACGAAGCGGAGTGGAAGTCACCTTGATGAATCCCTTAGCATCTTCCGACGACCATGCCTTGGCAGTCTCACCATATTCACCCAGTTTGTTCTTCACGAGGTCGTTAGGCGAATCAACACCTACAGTCTGGAACGTGTAAGGACGCAGTTCGAGAGTCACCTCACCAGTCACGTTACGCTGCGACGATGTGAGCATTGCCTCGATATCCGGCATTACCGGTTCGAGATACTGACTCTCGTGCAGGAACATGCCGTACCAGTTGCTCACCTGGTCTTTCCAGTACTGCTGCCACTTCGACAGGGTATATTTCTCAAGGAATCGGTGTGCACCAATGATGAGCATCGGAGCTGCTGCCTCGAAACCTACACGACCCTTGATACCGATGATGGTATCACCTACGTGACAGTCGCGACCTACGGCGTATGCGGCACCAATCTCTTCGACAGCCTGAATAGCCTTGATTTTATCGTCGTACTTCTTTCCGTTCACACTACAGAGTTCGCCCTTCTCGAAACCAAGTTTCAGAAGTGTTGGTTCGTTCTTTGTAGGGTGTTTCAGATATGCCGACTCAGGCAGTCCCTTGGTAGAGTCCAGAATCTCACCACCACAAATCGACGTACCCCATATACCTACGTTGTACGAATACTTCAGTTTGGTGAAGTCAGCAGCGAAGCCGTTCTTGTTCAGATAGTCAATCTCTTCCTGACGGCTCAGGTTTCCGTCGCGAGTCAGAGTGATAATCTCCACACCTGGAGCCATCACGAGGAAGGTCATGTCGAAACGTATCTGGTCGTTGCCGGCACCTGTAGAACCATGAGCAATCGCACTTGCACCAATCTCCTTTGCGTAGCGGGCAATGGCAAGAGCCTGGAATATACGTTCGCTGCTCACACTGATTGGGTAGCAGTTGTTGCGGAGTACGTTTCCGAATACCATATACTTGAGCGACTTCTCATAATACTCCTGAGTAACGTCGAGAGTCACATACTTTGTTGCACCCAACTTATAAGCGTTCTCCTCGTTTGTCTTCAGCTGTTCAGCCGAAAAACCACCTGTATTCGCACAGGCTGCATACACTTCATATCCTTTCTCTTTTGCCAGATACATCACAGTATAGGATGTGTCCAGACCGCCACTGAAGGCTACTACAACTTTTTTCTTTTCCATCTTATTATTTTTCAATTTTCAACTTTCAATTCTCAATTCTCAATTCTCAATTCTCCATAACTCCCCTACTCTTCATCTCACCTATAATCTCCTCGAACACCTTGAGCGGAGTAGGTTCCGACGGATGCTTCTCTGGGTCGTAGAGCATACCTGTGCAGATGCAGAACTTACGCTGCTTCATCTCCAGTATGGGGTAGTTCACGCAACCCTGACAACCACGCCAGAATGCATTGTCGTCTGTAAGCTGACTAAAACTTACAGGTACGTATCCCAATGCCGTATTCATCTTCATCACGGCATCACCACTCGTAAGTGAGAATATCTTGGCATGCGGCCATCGGACTCGAGCCAGAGTGAACGTGTGGTCCTTGATACGCTTCGCAATGTTGCGTCCCTGATAGTCAGGGTGAACAATCAGTCCCGAAGTCGTCACATACGACTTGTTACCCCACGTCTCAATATAACTGAAACCCACAAACTTCTCGCCCAGCTCAGTCTGCTGACTGGGGTCGAGGGCAAGCACAGCCTTTCCTTCTCTCATCTTCGTTGCCACATACTCGTGAGTACGTTCGGCAATACCCGTTCCGCGCTTCTTCGCAGCTTCGCGTATTGTGTCCAGAATCAAGTCCACATACTTCTCGTGACTTGCATCTGCCACAATGATTTTTATTCCGTCGTTGTATATCATGTTCTAAAATATAGCCAAAGCCCTAAGTTTCGATTCCACCATCTCTGCGTCGTATCCCTCTGCAAGTGCCACGAACACCGTGTCGTATCCTGCCACCGTACCCAGTACCTCGTTAAATCCTGAGCGGTCTATCTCACCTGCTATGCCGGCTGCATATCCTGCCCTGCACTTCACCACAGCCAACTGACCTGATATCGTGATGTCAATCACCTCCTTCTGTATCGTCTGTCCCACACGACTGGCCTCACTCACGCGACGGTAGTACGGATTCTCAGGCAACATATAGACCGACTTCCCTTCCATCGTCGTTCCCTTAACCACCTTCAGCAGTTTCAGGTCACGCGAAATCGACGACTGAGTCAGCGTGAAACCTTCCTTAGCCAAGGCATCCGACAACTCGTCTTGGTTGCATATCTCCTGACTGCCTATTATGGCTCTTATCCGCATCAGTCTTTGTTGTCTAATGTTCATACGCGCATATATGTGTGTGAAAAATCGTGCAAAGGTATCAATTTTATATTAAATTCAACCATCGCAGACAGAAAAATGCTATATTTGCAGCGAAAATGCATCATATATACACACCAAACGCATGAATTACTACGTCCGCGACGACATACAGGACATCAGCGACATGGAATTGAAGATGATTCTTTTATGGATTCCAGCATGGCGAAGGGAGGAAGCCCTGCGCTTCAAACACCGTCAGGGTCAACTTGAATGTGCACTCAGCTACATGATGCTCTGCCAATGCATCAGCGTAAACTACGGTTTCGACTGTCAACCACACTTCGTCATTGGCGAACATGGCAAACCCACCCTCAAGGAATATCCTGACATCCACTTCAATATCAGCCATTGCAAGAAGGCAATAGCAGTAGCCGTCAACGACAGTCCAATCGGCATCGACGTGGAATGTATCGGACGCGAAAACGATAGTCTGGCTCGCTACGTACTTAACGACGACGAACTCCGTCAGATGGAAGCCTCTGAAGACCCCTCCGCACTCTTTGCTAAATACTGGACTCAGAAGGAAGCAGTCTTCAAGTTTTACGGCTCTGGCATACGTGATGATATAAAGAACTTACTAGTTAATTCAGACGATGTAAAGATAACTACCACAGTTAACAAAGAAAAAGGCTATGCACTCAGCATAGCCATTGGGAAGTAGAGAGGCGCCCTAACTCTTAACTTTAATTTTTAACTTTTAACTCTTTAGTAGGCTTCGTCCACTAAAAGTTCCTCCTTATCCAGTTTCTTGCTGTCAATCTTTCTCCATGCATAGAATATGTATGCAAGGACGAAAGGAATGAGCAGACTGACGATAGCCATCGTGCGCAGGGTAAACTCACTCGAACATGAGTTTGCGATAGTCAGCGACGATTGCAGGTCGGCTGTCGAAGGGTAATAAACTGTATTGTTCCATCCCACACTTACAAGCAGAGCCAACACCGTCAGAACAACACCTATACCTACTGGCCATATACCACAGCGATAGGTAGCAGAGAATATCGTGCGAGCGATGCCGAAGAGCACCATTACCACACCTATCAGAAGCAGTACGAGCAGGTAGGGCATCTCGATGAAGTTCCACAGGTATTTCATCGGAGCCATATACACTTCACCCGTTTCCGGATTATAAGCATAACCGTCCTTCAACAGAGTGCGAACGAGAAAGGCAAGGAAGAGAATCAGGAACGTCACGGTATTACCTATGAGGAGGCGGCGCGAACGAGCAGTCACCTCTTCGTCGTTCACATTGTTTATAATATACAGCGTACCTAGTATGCGAGCCAGGAAAAGTACGGCAAATCCGAACACAAGTGTCCAAGGATCAAGCAATGCATCAAGTCCGTGACTGCTATTTGCCCAGTGACTGATTACGGGTTGAATTCCATCTGTTAAGTTTTCTTTGCAAACGATGAAATTAGAACCATTAAAGAATGTTGCCACAGCACCGCCAAGCAGCAGTGGACCGACGATTCCGTTCAGTACGAGGAACCACTGGAACGTACGTGCACCAAGGATATTTCCTAGCTTATTTTGAAACTCATAACTGACAGCCTGAAGTACGAACGAGAACAGTATAATCATCCACAGCCAGTAGGCTCCGCCGAAACTGGTGGAATAGAACAATGGGAACGAGGCGAAGAAAGCACCTCCGAACGTCACCAGCGTAGTGAACGTGAACTCCCATTTCCTACCTGTCGAGTTGATGACCAATCGTCGCTCTTCCTCTGTCCTTCCAAGAGAGAATACCATCGAGTTTGCGCCCTGCACAAACATCAGGAATACCAACAGCGCTCCGAGCAACGAAACGAGCAGCCACCAGTAATGTTGTAAGAATATATAATCCATAGTTTTACTCCCCTTTCTTTATCTGTTTCAACATAATATTGATTTCCACAGCCAGCATCGTAGTGAAGAGAGCCAGGAAAATGAAGAACGTAATCACGACACTACCTGAGTTCACATTGCTGACTGAAGCTACCGTAGGCAACATATCCTGAATGGTCCAGGGCTGGCGTCCAAACTCAGCCACGAGCCATCCGCATTCCGATGCTATGTATGCCAGAGGTACCATCGCGATGGCTGTCCATTGCAACCATGCCGGTTTGGTTATGTCGCGCTTGTAGCAGAAGAACAGAACCACCATAAAGAACAGTATCAGCAGGGTACCCACTCCCACCATCACACGGAAGGCGTAGAAGTTGACAGGAATCGGAGGCACTAGTTCGCTCTTGTCGCGAATATATCCATATCCGAAGTAAGGCATATTCTCCTTCAGCGTCGTCAGCATACCAGCCAACTGAGTCTCGTCGGCACCCTCCTTCTTTGCTTTACGATAGTCGGCAAGAGCCTGTATGGCAAGTTTTCCGCGTTCTATCTTCTCATCAGCCGACAGTTCCCTTGTGCCGTCAGGACGGGTATATCCGTTGAGCAGGTCGTTCACACCAGGCACATAGCCGTCGAGAGTGTTTGTAGCAAGTATAGAGAGTGCGAACGGAACGGCAATCTTCAGCGGAGCCTCCTCCCCTTTCTCGTAGTCAGGTTGCGAGAACGGATTCAGCAGGGAGATGACAGTCAGACTCTGACTCTCTCCGCCGTTGTACAGAGCCTCCATAGCAGCCAGTTTCATGGGTTGCACCTCAGCAACGCGCTGAGCCGAATGGTGTCCTGTAGCAGCAGCACCTATGCTGGCAATCAGTCCGACGATGGCACCAATCTTTATGCTTGCCAGTGCCATCTTCTCTTCTCTCTTCTTCAGGAGGTACCAGCAACTTACAGCCACTGTGAACACACCACCTATGATCCAAGCCGAGATGACCGTATGGCAGAACTTATCAATAGCAAAGGGCGAGAGAGCCACGTCGGCAAACGATACCATCTCGTTGCGCATAGTATCCGGATTGAACTCGCATCCCACAGGGTACTGCATCCAGGCGTTTGCCACTAGAATCCACCATGCCGACAGCGTCGCACCTAGTCCGGTGAGCCATGTCGCAGCCAGATGGAAACCAGCCGACACCTTCTTCCATCCGAAGAACATCACAGCCACGAATGTCGATTCCATGAAGAAAGCCACGATGCCCTCGATGGCAAGCGGAGCTCCGAATATATCACCCACGAACCATGAGTAGTTCGACCAGTTGGTACCAAACTCAAACTCGAGGATGATACCCGTAGCCACACCCATGGCGAAATTCACTCCGAACAGACGTTGCCAGAACATCGCAGTCCGTTTCCAGAACTCATCCTTTGTCCGATAATACTTCGTTTCCATGATACCCATCACCACTGCCAGTCCCAACGTCAGCGGAACGAACAACCAGTGGTATATCGCAGTCAGCGCGAACTGAGCCCGCGACCACTCAATGGTACCCAAATCGATTGCAGAAAGAAAATTCATCATAGTATATAAGGATTAAAGGTTATAGGTTATTGGTTATTGGTTATTGGTTATAGACTCTTACATCTTACTTCTCTCAATCATCTCCCCTGCCACATACTCACCCTCCTCGCCTGCCGCTGCATTCTCCTTGATATGATTTGGAAAGAAGAAAATCTTCAGTACAACGAAAATCACGAACAACTTCACCAGGATGATTATCCACAACGTCCGCCCCAGCGTCATGCTCCTGAACCCGTCGTAATACAGACGGAACACCCTCGTCAGAAATCCTTTTCCCATACCTCTATTATTTTTAGCAAAGATAACAACTTTATTCGTAACCAACCCTACGAAGAAGAAATTTAACATTTCAATACAGTTTTGTGCCAATGCACAAACTCGGAAAACAATGGCTGAATGTAGGTAAAAAACATTGTGATTGTTAACTAGTGTTAAATGGTTCTTTCAGTTGTACAGGTGGAAAATATGTCGTAAATTTGTAGAGAAAAAAGAATTCCATTCCCAATACAACAAATAACAAATTAAATTAGAAGAACAGTCGTTATGAAATCCCTGCACACAGCCCTTTTGTCATTTGTCATTTACAGTTTAGCATGCTGCCCCGCATGGTCACAAAACCCTATCATCCGCAATCAGTTCACAGCCGACCCTACGGCGCGTGTGTTTGGCGGACGGATGTATCTCTACCCCTCACACGACATAGTGGCTCCAGCAGGTGCGCGTCAGGACTGGTTCTGCATGGCAGACTACCACGTCTTTTCTTCAGATAACCTCATCGACTGGACTGACCATGGTGTCATCCTCTCGCAGGAAAATGTGTCATGGGGCAAGCCTGATGGATACTCGATGTGGGCACCCGACTGCGTAGAGAAAGACGGAAAGTACTATTTCTACTTCCCCGATGCTGTACGGGAAGGCAGAGGATTCGCTATCGGTGTGGCTGTGAGCGACAGTCCGACAGGTCCCTTCACCCCCGAACCACAGTCTATTAAGGGTATCACAGGTATCGACCCCTGTGTACTCATCGATGACGACGGACAGTCGTACATCTACTGGAGCAGTATGGGCATCCGCGGTGCAAAGCTTAAGAGCAATATGAAGGAAGTGGACGGAGCGCTGAGCCCTCTAGTATCCCCTCGCGGAGACACCCTGTTCGTTGCCGGAACGGTGATGGAAGGTTTGCCTGACGGTTTCAAGGAAGGTCCCTTTGCATTCAAGCGCAACGGATGGTACTACCTCACCTTCCCTTGGGTACGCGGTAAGGGCGAAGGGAGCACTGAGTGCCTCGCCTATGCTATGTCGCGTCAGCCACTCGGTCCGTGGGAGTTTAAGGGAGTATTCATGGAAGAGCACAAGAACGGATGCTGGACCAACCACCACAGCTTTGTGGAGTATCGCGGACAGTGGTATCTGTTCTATCATCGCAACGACCTCTCACCTGATATGGACAAACGGCGTTCGGCACGCATCGAGCGCTTCACGTTCAATGCCGACGGCACCATACCTCTGATATACCCTACCGCCCACGGTGTAGTTACGGCAGACAGCGTGGATCAGACCATCAAACAGCGTCCGCACTACTTCTCACGTGTAACGACAGCGACAGCTACACCTGACAGTAATGGCTACCTGCGTCGCTGGCGACTGTGCGAACCAGTGGCAAAGGAAATCAGGTCGAACACGGTCTTCACCGACAGTTACCTGCGAAATCTCTTCAGCGACGAACTGGCAAAGGTGAAGTGGAAAGGCAAGAAGTGGCATAATCTCGACAGCGAGACCTACAACGTGCGTCTGTTCCGTTTCGGTGAGGAATATGCCAATCATACCTACGGCTCACTTTTCTGGACAGAGACCATCATCGAATGTGCTGAGGATATCTCTGACGTACGTCTCTCCGCAGGCAGCAACGGCGCTTCGATGTGGTGGATTGACGGACGCGAGGTACTGCTGCTCAGCGGTGACCGTCGTATGGTGGAGGATGACGGACGTTCGCTGCAACTGTCACTCGCCAAGGGTAAGCACACGCTACGCTGTGCCCTCGTCAACGGTCCCGGTCTCAGCGACTTCTGTGTACGATTCGTAGACGAAAAGGGTACACCTGTTACAAATTATCTAATCAAACTTCCATAAATCATGAACAAAACATTTTTCACACTCTTATGCTCGCTGACTGCCATCACCGCAGGAGCACAGGTTGGTAATCCCTATATCCACGACCCATCGACCATAGCCGAATGTGACGGTCGCTACTATACCTTCGGTACAGGTGGAGGAGGTCTGGTGAGTGATGACGGATGGGTGTGGCGCAGCGGTGAAGAAATGAAGCCGGGCAGTCGCACATCGGTACTGAGACCTGGTGGTGGTGCTGCCCCCGACATACTGAAACTGGGAGATCGCTATCTCTGCATCTACGGTGCTACGGGTGGCGGTCTGGGCGGTGGTCATAACGGACGCATTCTCACAATGTGGAATGAGACGCTCGACCTTCAGTCGCCCCGATTCAAATGGAGCACACCCGTTGTAGTGGCATCGAGCGACGGTTTGGAAGACCAGGATGCCATCGACCCCGGACTGCTTCTCGACCCCACTACGGGGCGTCTGTGGTGCTCATACGGTACTTACTTCGGCAGCATCCGTCTCATTGAACTCGATCCAAATACCGGTTGCCGCGTAAATGCCGACTTCGAGAAAGATATTGCCATAGACTGCGAAGCTACAGACCTTATCTGGCGCGATGGGTGGTACTACCTCCTAGGAACCCACGGCACGTGCTGCGACGGCGTGAACTCTACGTACAACATCGTCGTAGGTCGCTCGCGCTCCGTAGAAGGACCATATCTGGATAATGTAGGACGTGACATGCTGCATGGCGGTGGAAGGATGGTCATTGCTGCCTCTGGACGCATGGTAGGAGCGGGGCACTTCGGACGTACCATCGTTGACGAGGGTGTAGAGGTGATGTCATGCCATTTCGAGGCAGACCTGGACCGTAGCGGGCGCTCTGTGCTCGCCATACGTCCGTTGCTGTGGAAGAACGGATGGCCTGTGGCAGGTGAACCATTGAAAGCAGGCGACTACGCGATTATCTCCGAAAGGCGTGGCTACTCACTGGAACTGGCTGTCGACTTCGTGCGGATGGCACAGGAACGTGAACGCTTCTGGCAACTTGACCTCACAAAACCGCTCAAAAGCATCCCGTACCAGCAACTGAGCGACGTCATCGGTTCATGGGCAAAAGACAGCATTGGTGTGCGCTGTAGCGACTACATGATGCGTCCTCACCAGCACTGGACCATCACACCTCTTGCTGACCAGCCGGGATTCCTTGGCAGTCCCTATTGCAAGTTGACCATCAGCGGAAGCGACAAAGTACTTGCCGCAACAATAGATATGGAACTCACCGCCACAACATTCAGCGGAAGCGACGAACAACTGTGGCGCATTGAGCAGCTCACAGACGGCACATATCGTATAATGCCTAAGAAAATCCCTGGCACGGAAGGTCAGAACACACGTTACTGCCTCTATTCTGCAGGCGACAGTACACCTATACTTGCACCCTACGACTACTCGTCGGACAACTCAAAGTGGAATCTCAAAAAGGTAAAAGAAGAAAAATAATTCGAAATTGTGCCAATGTGCCAATGTGCCGATTAAGTTTTGAGCAGAAAACAAGCTTGTTTGTTTTATGCCAAGACGAAGGCACTTCGACGGAGTCAATGTGCCACACATTTTTTACATAAGAAATAAAAGAAAAGGCGGGAACTCCCGCCTTTTTTATTTGCCGTAAATATTCACAACCTTGTGTTTGCTTATGTGCAGATTGGTTTCAGGGAAATATTCTGAAATCAGTTGGTAGAGGTCGGGGTCAAACTCCTTCAGTTCTGCACGTGTGTTACACCAGTTATGCTTACCGTCTGGGTGTTCCACCTCGGCATTCACATTGAACCAGTCCTGCACACCCTCGGCGAAGTACTCCTCCTTGTCCGTGATGCGATATGTGCCGTCCAGTTTGCCTGAAGCCTTAGCCTATGGCGTGTGCAAACTCATGAATCAGGATGTCTTCAGCGTGGTACTTGTCAATCTGATATGCCAGCACATTCTCTTCGGCACAGCTTGACAGAGGTTCTTCGACGGTTCCACCCAGTCCGCGCGCACGAAGGTCCCAGTTCATGGACGTATCATTCACCAGATAGTGATGCTCAGGCAGGTCGGTCGTACCCTCATAACGTGCCATGATGGCTACTCTGGCATTAGAGTGTATCATGGTGTCCAGTATCTCCTTGTCAAGCATACTAGTCATAGCATATAGAGTGCGGTGAGCAGCCACGAAGGCAGAGTCGGGTACACGCCACGACGATATCAGCGGCAGTCCGTTCACATTTACGTACTTCACATAGAACGAGTCATACCCAAGTGAATCGGGTACTGACGTTACTATACACTCAGGTATTACGAGGTCGTCCGTTTCAGCCACTTCGGCTTTCTGACCTCCGCCACAAGCTGCAACGAATATTGCAGCCACGGCAAAATATATAATCCCTTTCATATCGATATTAGTTTATTCTTTAAAACATAAGGAAAGCAAATCCGAGCGAATCGTTTTACCTTCCTTTTTCTCTGTGCGCCTGACAGGACTCGAACCTGCACACCGTGAAGTACCAGATCCTAAGTCTGGCGCGTCTACCAATTTCGCCACAAGCGCTTTGCGGCTGCGAAGGTACGGATAACCGAGCGAAATACCAAATTTATTTGACTATTTCCTATTTGCAGCCTGATTTTAAGTTCTTGACTTACTTCTTAATCACCTTCATCAGGAATCCTCCACCGGATGCCATATGGATAGGCAACTGTGTCGAACGGTTCACGTCGAACACCTTGACTGCATAGTCCTCAGCATTGTGATTAGCATTGATTCCATCGCAGAAAAGGGTGCATTGATAGGTAGCATCTGGAGCGAGGAAGTCGAAGTTGAGGGTGATATCGCGTTCGTCCCAGTTGGTCATACCACCGACATACCAGTTACCACCCTTTGTACGGGCTGTAACGATATACTTACCCATCTCGCCCTGTGGGATGATAGTGCGCTCGAAGACATCAGGAACAGAGGTGATGATATCGACACAGGGCTGTTCGCGTTCATAGTTTGTAGGTGTGTCGCTGAGCATGGTGAACGGAGTGTCGTGAACGACATAGCAAGCCAACTGATGACAACGGGTACCGAAGGAAACGGGGTTCTCGTAGCATTCAACCCAGTTCTTCTTTGTTCCGTTGCGCAGGGCACCCGGGGTGTAGTCAACCTGTCCTGCCATCATACGGATATACGGGAAGGTGACGTCGTAGAGCGGCATGTCGGTAGTCTTCTTTGCCCAACGCACTTCCTCCATACCGAAGACACCTTCATAGTTGATGATATTAGGATAGGTGCGACTCATGCCCGTAGGAGCAAAGTAACCGTGATAGTCGAGCATAAGATGATGACGGGCACAAGCAGCTGCTATGCGTTCTGCCATTTCAACGGCGGTTTGGTCGTTACGATCGAGGAAATCAACCTTAAAACCCTTGATGCCCATAGAGGAGTATTTCTCACAAGCCTCCTGAAGATGTTCGTCGAGCACATTGAAAACAGTCCAAAGGACGATGTCCACACCTTTCGTCTGTCCATAGCGGATAAGTTCGGGAAGGTCAACCTCAGGTATATGGTTCATGAGGTCGGCACGATTGGAGTCGTACCATCCTTCGTCGAGCACGATGTAAGGTATGTGATTTTTCGAAGCGAAATCGATATAATATTTATATGTAGCAGTATTGATTCCTGCCTTGAAATCAACACCTTTCAAGTTCCAATCGCTCCACCAGTCCCACGCTACTTTTCCAGGACGAATCCACGAAATGTCGCCAATCTGATTGGGAGTAGCAAGAGAATATACAAGGTCGTTGACAGGCATCTGAGTATCGTCGGTAGTTACGGCAAACACACGCCACGGATAGGTGCGCTGACCAGTGGTCTTGGCTATGAACGACTCACGTTCTGCAACGTACGACATTCCACGCCAGCTGTGATAATCCATACGTTTGGGATACTGTGCAAAGACAGCAGAGAGACGATCATTCGATGCCTTCATGAACATACCCGGATAACTGCGCAGGTCGCTCTCGAGCAGGGTTACCTTCACATTACCTATAGAAAGGGTAAGAGGAAGGAATATCAGTCTGTCCTTAGCCTTCGATACAGTGGTTTCGTCGTAGTAGTTCTGGAATGCCATAGCAAGGGGATTCTTTTCATTCTCGGAATATGCGAACCATCCCTTTGTATCCTGTCCGAAAACGTAGTCGGCTTTCTCGGTTTCAACGATGGTTTCCTTCTTATTTGTGGTGTAGAAACGATAAGCTATGCCCTGATTGTAGGCACGAACCTGGAGTCCGAATCCATCGGAAAGACGGAGGTCCATCTGACGTCCTTCGCTACTGATGGACTGCTGACGATAGAACGGAGCAACCGTCTCGTCCTTTACTGTCGTAAACTTAGGTTTGGAAGCGATGCTGCTTACACCATTGATGCCGATAGCAGAGGGTTGCATGAGCAAGACACCGGTACGGGAAAGAGAAAGGCGCAGAGTGCCGTCTGTATCGGATACTGTGGCTGAGAGTGCACCATCGGGTGACTGAACGGAAAACTCACGGGCATAGGTGCCTAGAGTAGAGAAAAAAGTCAATACAAAAAGGACATTTAGTAGTTTCATAGTACTTTTGAATTTGGATTATAGCGCAAAGGTAAAGTTTTTTTGCTTATTATTCATATTAAATATGTAACTTTGCGCACAAATCAACTAAAACCACACAACTATGAAGAAAACTTTACTCTTGCTGGCTGTGCTCTGTGCACAACTGACTGCGATGGCAGAAAAAACTGTTTACATCCCTTACGAGTGGTTGCATCCTTGGCCAGCCGACTCCCTGCTCTATGCCGAAAGCGACCCAGAAAACAAATACACATGGTCGAAGTCGAGAAGTATGGAGACTGACAACTTCATCATCTTCTGGGACAAGGGATGGGGTAGCGTGGCTCCGGATAAACTACCGAAGAGTGATTTCTACTATTTCGACCTCACATACATGAAGGAGCGTCTGGAGACCTTTTTCCGTCAGGAGGTAGAAGAGCTGGGATTCGGCTCGTCACCTACATCCAACGTACACAAATACAAGATTATAGTATGTCTGAACCACACAACAGAATGGACTTGCTACGGAAGCGGATACGACTATCAGGTGCCAGCCTTGTGGATTAATCCGTCAACCAGCAAACCAGTAGGTTCGGCTGTAGCCCACGAGGTTGGACACTCGATGCATTACATGTGCTATTCTGACGCGTCGAAACAAGGCACATTGCCAGACGTTCATGTAGGATTCCACGATGCCATAGGCAGTGGAGCCACAATTTGGGAAACAACGGCCAACTGGCAGGCTCTGCGCACATATCCGAATGAAGTGTTCACAGAAAGTGGCACCGGCTACCACTTTGCAAACACTCACATATATGCATTCTCGCACGAATTCCATCGTTATCAGGCATATATGTTCCTGCATTATCTGTGTGAAAAATACAACGACCTGAAAACAGTCTATAACGTATGGTGCCAACCTATGAGCAAGGCAAGCGACTTCAACGAGGCTCTGATGGCTCTGAAAGAACTCTCGGTAAGCGACCTTTATAAGTTGCACTTCGACTTTGCTATGCATGCCGTTACATACGACATAGAGGCTTGTAAGCCATATCTTACAGATAACTACATAGGCAACTTCCGCTATGCGGCATCAGAGATTGGCGATTCAACCTATCAAGTGGCATATTCAAGTTGTCCGCAGGGAACAGGATTCAACGTGATTCCGCTTCAGCTGAAACCTGCCGGCACACAGATAAGCACCCATTTCACAGCCATGCGTCCGATATCCAAACTCGCTGATGCAGACCCACGAGAGTATCACAACGGAGATGGTTTCGTAAAACTACCAGACACAAAGACAACATACAACGGTCAGAACTCTTCATACAGAGGATTCCGTTTGGGATATGTGGTACTGAAGGAGGACGGCACTCGCGAATACTTCTCCGAAGACCAGGTTTATTGCACTGGTTCAGGTGAAAAGTCTGTTGACTACGGTTTTACCGTTCCGGAAGGAGCCAAGAAGATATGGCTCGTCGTTTCTCCTGCACTCAGTAGGTATATTCAGCACAAGTGGGACGAAAACGTAACAAACGACGACCAATGGCCATACTATTTCAAACTGTCGGGTACGGATATCGGTTCGTCGGCTATCGTCTACACCCCTATCATCATCGACGGACGTCCGATTGGCAATATCGACATTGAATACAATGTATCGTTCCCAGCCCGCAACACTTACGAGGGTGCCGCTTTCTATGTATCAGGCAAGGCTCTGGCTTCGCTCGGCACAGCATTCCAGATGGCAAATCCCGCAAGCGACGTGTATGAATGTATCAGAGCATGGTCGAGCAGTGAACCTGAGGAAGGTACTTGTAAGTTCTATGCCTGCAATCCGACAAGCGGAATCGTCAGCAATGCCAGCTGCACGACCAACGGCTACGGACACTGGTTCAACACCAACGGCATACGATGCACATGGGGTGACAGCGATTCAAAACTCTATTCTGACTTCCTGCCAAGCGTGATGGCATTCGACATAGGTCAGTATCCAGGCAAGCTGAAAGCAGGTGACTCTTTCCGCATAGCACAGGCTCTGCGCTACAAGAAAGACGGCATAATCAGAAAGGCTACGTTCTACTTCAACGTAAACATCACTAATGGTACTGAATCGAACGAACTGGTAAGCATCAAGTATGATGACCCAACAGTAACAGGCATGAACAACATCGAAGTAGAGGACACAACTGAGGAGGACGAAAACTGGTACTCACTCGACGGACGTATCTATACTGAAAAACCAGAACAGAAGGGTGTGTTCCTCCACAAGAAGAAGAAATTCCTGATTGGATTCTAATTATTGACCTCGTTCGTCAGGGTCAGCGACAATACCTGACCTTGCGAATGAAGTTCATCGAAAAGTCCGATGAAATCGGTATTACTGCGGCTACGCACCATGAAGTTTATGGTCGTAGTCGCAAGTGTATAGTCATATCTCAGAAATTCGTCGGAGATATGTACACCATACTTTTTGAACATCTCACGATATGAAGAAGCATCGGTAACGATGTAATTGACTTTCAGACGTACAATCTTCTGTTCGCTACTGCGCAACAGTTTCTTTTCGAGTACTTCAAGCGACAGCAGTACGAAGAGGATGAGGAAACAAGCCACAATCGACACTATGTACATGCCGGCTCCGACGGTGAGTCCGATACAAGCCGATACCCACATGCCGGCAGCGGTGGTGAGTCCGCGTACCGAACCCTTCATCTGTATGATGGCACCTGCACCAAGGAAACCGATACCTGAGATGACCTGTGCCGCGATTCGTTCGGGGTCACCGTTTTTCAGTCCGAGATACTGTTGCGGAATATAGATGGAAATAATCATTGCAAGGGCTGCACCCATGGTGATGAGGGCAAAAGTACGCATTCCGGCAGTCTGTCCCTTGTGACGGCGTTCGAGTCCCACAACGGCTCCAAGTACGAAACTGAGGGTCAGTTTGAAAACTGAACCGATAGTGTTAATCTCTGGACTGTTAATCTGGTCGAAGATGTAAGTTAAAATGTCAATCATTAAGGGTTATGGGTTATAGAGTTTATTGTTTGAGATATTCACGTGCTTTTTCGATATATGTATCTTTGTTCTGACTGGTTTCCTTGCCTGACATGACGAGTGGTATGTCGGGTTTGATACCGAATTCTGTCTGCTGGAGATTGTGGTCGTAGTTGATTACGGCACTATAGCGCACAGCCCATCCGTTGGGGAGTTCGCTGGTGAAAGGCATACCCGAACCACCACCGGTCTGGTCGCCCATAGTAGTGACAAGAGGTGAGGTCTTCATACACATGACAAAGTCGTTCGTAGCACTATAGCACTGGCGGTTGGTCAGTACCACGACTTTCTTCTGCCAGCGAATACCGTCGGAAGCAGGGTCGAGATACTCCGCCTTGGGTTCGGAAAGGTCGTAATGACCTTTGCCCGTCTTATGCGAAGTATAACCTATCAGGGTCCTCTCATTGATGAAATGGGACGCCAGGGTGTGGGCATTATCCAGATTTCCGCCACCGTTGGAACGAACATCTATTATCAGTCCGGCACACAATGCCATCTCGTTGAGTGCCACGGACACGTTTCCATGACCGATTCCATCGGAGAAAGAAGCCACACGCATATAGCCGATATTGTCGTCGAGAATCTTATAACTCAATCCTGCAGCAATCTTATAGTCTGCTCCCAGGTATGTAGCCTGAATGATAGAGTCGTTGAAGTTGAGTGGGAAATCCTCGAAATAACTCCAATTGCGGGCATAGTCGAAGGCAGCGATGAGGTTGACATGTCCGTCTTTCAGTTCCGCCAACATATTACCCATCACTTCGAAAAGCTGCTGACTGCTCATCTTCTCACTTACCTGCGAGAGGTACTTGGAATGAACGGCATTCCAGTCGAGACCAATCTCCTTTTCCTTATACTCAAAGAAACAATAATGTTCATCGATGAGTCGCCACAGGGATTCAACGTTGTTATACCTCGTATTGACGGAGTCCTCACCTTTCACACACGACCCAAGGCTGACAACTGAGAATGCTGTCAGCATGGATAATTGTAATATGTGTCTGAGTGTCATCATTATTTACGAACGAAATATTTGGTGAATCCTATCATGAAATCGTGAGTGTAGTAGTGGTGACGCAGTCCGTTGAACTTCGACTGAATGAACTCTGCCGAGTAACCCACACGCAGGCAGTTATGTCCGATAGGAATGTCGAGTGTGAGCAGATGGCGCATTGAAGGCATATTAACGAAGTTGGCAAATACGCAGTTATGGTCGTAGTCCTTAAGTTCGAAAATCTCATAGTACGACTGTCCGTACTGCGGCGAGAAAGCCAATCCTACAAAAGGAATGGACAGATAATAACGGATGGTCCACTTGCGGTTATTGACAGCTGGGAATGAATACTGGACGCCTCCTGAGAGGTCAACCGTCACGGACAACTTTGCCTGTGCCGGATTATTGCTGTTGCGATTATTATATATACATCCAAGATAACCCGATGCCTGCAGACCAGCATTGAAATTCAGACCGTGCCCTACGGGAAAGTTATATAGCCAGGCATTTCCGTAAAGGACGCCACCCGAGTAGGACTTGACATTACGAGCCGGATTCTTCGTGTATGACGCATTGAAATCGACGAGGGTCTGGTACGATATATGCCCATTCCATCGGCGCAAACGGCGTTCCGTCTGACGGATAATCCGAACGTCCGAACCCGTATAGGAATAAGGTGAGAGGTAAGTGTCGAGTACGTTGGCAAATCCGACACCATACAAAGTGGAATGCATGCGCAGACTGTCGGTCTGTGCAGCAGCCATAATGCAGAATGCGGAATGCAGAACGCAGAATAGCAGGATACGTTTAGAACAACTTAAGCTGACCTGTAAGTTCATCTCTTATATCGCTGTCGGACTTTCCTTCGTCGGGGTCTATGATTTGCTCAGGTTCCTCTTCCTCATCCGAAGGTTCCAGCATCTCCGGTTCAGGCTGGCGCAGAGGTTCGAGTTCGGTAACACTTCCGAGCGGGAATACCGTAAGGCGCTTTCCCTTCGCCTTGAAACCCTTAATACCGATGAATTCGTCGGCATCAATCTCTTCCGACGGACGAGCCACGTTCGGATCGTTATATTCCACAAGAAGTCGCGGATAATAAGTGTCGGTAAGCAGGATGAGACGGCTTTCTTCATTCTCACCGAGAAAGTTCTGCTTCTTGGCTGTAGCGTCCATGAAGAAACGCTTGATATAAGGCAGGTTCTGGTTGTCAGCATCCCAAAGGACGGCTGTCCATACCTTCTTCGGATTATATTTCTCGATGCGCAGGATATTCTGCTCATAGTGGTTGTTGACATCGAAGTTGGAGATATAGAAATCGCCGTTCTGAAGTACCACGAGTATAGAGTCTTCGTTGTGGAATTCACCCAGCAGAACACCGTGTTCGTCGTAGTTGATGCGCTGTATGTCGGCATCCCACCATACTTTTCGTCCACCCAGCGTACTACCGCCACGGGCTTTCAACTGGATACGGAAGATGTCAAACTTTGTCACCAGATTACCTCGGCTCGAACGTCCCTTGATGGCAATCTCGCTGAAATCCTTCTCGAACACGAGTTTACGGAGTTTCTCCTGTGGTTTGAGGGTGACACGTATCACTTCGGCTTCTCCGTTGGAATTGGAAGAGAACCACGTAATTCTCGACTTCGGACTACCCGTCGTGAGGTCGTATTCCTTGTCACGTGTAAGACTTGGGATATTGAAACGCTTGATGAATGTGGCACCGCTGGCTCCGTCCTTGTAACATACGTTGTAGATGGTACGTACGTCGTTCTTCTTGAATACGGCGATATGGATAATCTCCACCTTGCGCTTTTCCTTCTTCGACTTCTCCGTCTCACCCACGAAAATCTTGTCTGCCACCTTTGTAATCTTGTATGTTCCGTCCTTGTAGAAGATGATGACATCGTCGATGTCGGAACAGTTGCATACGAACTCATCCTTCTTCAGACTCGTACCGATGAATCCGTCGGCACGGTTGATGTAGAGTTTCTGATTTGCCTCAGCCACAGTAGCAGCCTGGATGGTGGAGGTTGGCAAGGTCGCGGTCTATCTCTTCGATGTCAGCCTTCATCTTGGCAATGAGGTCGTCGGCTTTATCCTTGTTGAACTTCAAAATGCGAGCCATCTTGATTTCCATCAGACGAAGGATATCATCACGGGTCACCTCACGTACGAAGTCCTCCTTGAACGGCTCCAAGCGCTTGTCAACGTATGCGACAGCGTGGTCCATATCCGGAGCATTCTCGAATTCCTTACCTTTGTATATACGTTCTTCGATGAATATCTTCTCAAGACTTGCGAAATGGAGTTGTTCGAGTATCTCGC
Organism: uncultured Bacteroidales bacterium; assembly: GCA_902774005.1. Taxonomy (GTDB): domain Bacteria; phylum Bacteroidota; class Bacteroidia; order Bacteroidales; family Bacteroidaceae; genus Minthosoma. The sequence goes on from CACYGK010000011.1 coordinate 64,747, forward strand.
CACGACGAATCTCCAACTCAACTTGGTATAGTCGACCGACTTGCGCAGCACATCGCTGACAGTCAGGAACTTAGGCATACGTTCGTCGATGACGCAGCAGTTCGGAGAGATGGACACCTCGCAATCGGTGAAGGCATAGAGTGCGTCAATCTGTTTGTCGCTGCTCACTCCAGGCACCAGATGAACCAGTATCTCCACCTGCGAAGCCGTGTTGTCCTCAATCTTACGTGCTTTAATCTTACCCTTATCCACCGCCTTCGTGATGGTCTCGATAAGCGATTCGGCAGTCTTACCGTAAGGAATCTCACGAATGACGAGAGTCTTATTGTCGAGTTTCTCTATCTTGGCACGAATCTTCACGATGCCTCCACGCTGTCCGTCGTTATACTTCGCAACATCGATGGAACCGCCCGTTAGGAAGTCGGGATAGAGTTGGAAAGGTTCCTCATAAAGGTAGCTTACAGCAGCATCGCATATCTCGTTGAAGTTGTGTGGCAGAATCTTGCTTGAAAGTCCGACGGCAATACCCTCCACACCCTGTGCTATGAGCAACGGGAACTTCACAGGCAGGGCTATAGGTTCCTTGTTTCGTCCGTCGTACGAGAGTTTCCACTCCGTAGTCTTCGGATTGAACACCACGTCGAGGGCAAATTTCGACAGACGAGCCTCTATATATCGGGCTGCAGCAGCATCGTCACCAGTGAGGATATTTCCCCAGTTTCCCTGACAGTCAATCAGCAATTCCTTCTGACCCATCTGCACCAGCGCATCCTTGATGCTGGCATCGCCGTGGGGGTGAAACTGCATGGTATGTCCCACGATGTTCGCCACCTTGTTGTAGCGTCCGTCGTCCATGCGCTTCATCGAGTGCAGAATGCGTCGTTGCACGGGTTTCAGACCATCAACGATATGTGGAACGGCACGTTCCAGAATCACATAACTGGCATAATCCAAGAACCAGTTCTGGTACATGCCCGAGAGGTGATGGGTAATACTGTCGCCCATAGCCGTAGGATCGTAATCAGACGCAGGAGGGAGCTTGCCGTCCTGCACTTCCTCGGCAAAATCATCCAATTCCGTAAGTTCGTTATTTTCTTCGCTCATAGTAAAAAGATTCTCGGTGCGAAGTTACGAATTTTTTTTGTTTCTCCTTATTTTAAACCAGAATATTTCTTGTATTTGTCACGCAATTGCGGTTGCTGGTTTTTCTCATACAGAATGTAAAGCACTGATTCGTTAAGTTTATGACAAAATCCCATAGTTTCGCTCCTTTTCTGCCGCTTCTCCTAAGCAAACGCAATTTCACGTCGCAGCGTCTAAAAAAATCCCGACGCGGTTTTATTTATCCCGTCGGGATTTTTTCTCAAGCCTTAGATGCAGAAGTATGATTACTGAGGATTCGGAAACCGCTAAGGCGCAACAGTTTGCAGCACAAAACAAAATGGTCAATAAAGAAGTCCGAAAAGCCAAAGAGGAATCTTCTTAGCATGACCAATTTCTATGTCGTCGCTGACGACAAAACTATCTTCAACACCTTTTATCTGTTTGAATCCTTTGCTCTTCCCACCAACTTCAAGAAGCCACTTACCATCCACAACAAAATCTCCTTGGTTAGGCATCGAAAGTTTGTGAGCGACACTCACTTGAGAGGTAACGAAAGTTTCGCGCATTGTACCATCTTCTACATTTGGAGTTAAGCAATACATCAGATTAGTGTTGCAGAATAATATTTTTTCAGGTTTAGTCAGTATATTCATACCATTATCAACAGCGTAGAGCCGTCTCACCACGGCAGCCCTGTCCAACAGGTCAATGAGCTTTAACACGTTATTACGCGATGCCTGTAGGGTATTACAAAGTCCCGAGATATTCAAGGTGTAAGGAGAGGTTTCAGCCAGAACTGCAAGCAATTGTTTTGCTTTATAAACAGAGTCGTACTCAATATTGCTTATCGATGGAATCTCACTTGTAACGATGGTCTCTATTACTTGCTGGAGGCGATCGGCAAAACCATCGCCCTCCTCACGATAGAAAGGATAATAGCCCATTTCAATATATTTCTCAAAATGCTGTAATACCTTCACCTTCGAAGTGATTTGCGATGCTTGAATGAAATGATCGTGCAACACAGTTTCCAGCGAGAGCACAGGCAGTTGAGCCACTTGTTCTAATTGCAGGTATTCTCTGAACGACAAACCTTCCAACGTGTACTGACGATAGCGTCGCGAAAGGTCACCAACCAGAGACTCATCTAGTTTCAGCATTGAGGAACCCGTCACCACTACATGTAGCTGAGGATAAGCATCGTAGATATTTTTTATCTCCTGTTGCCATCCTTTGTATTTATGCACCTCGTCTAAAAAAAGATGGGTGCCACCATGTGTATAGTGATATTCTGCCAAATCGAGAACGGAGTGGTTAGCAAACCAAATATGATCAAGCGAGGCATATAAGGCTTTCTGCTTATCCTTAAAAGTGCGAAGGATATGTTGAAGCAACATCGTTGTCTTACCGACACCCTTAGCACCTTTAATAACAATCAATCTATTGTCCCAGTTAATCTTTTCATAGAGATATCGCGTGAAACTTAAATCTGTATCTGCCAATAGACGGCCATAAGTACTAAATAGTCTATCCATTTTTCGATTTTATTTATTTACGGCACAAAGCTACGATTTTTACTTTACAAGAACAAATATGCAATAATTTTTTTACTTTACAAAGTGAAAAACGGACTTATTACGCCGAGAATACTGACTCCAAATGTTGCGTAATATGAATTAAACATCTTTTATTTTGGCATTGTGCTCGTTTTGCCGTACCTTTGCAGCCGATTTAATTACAAATAGTAATTATCTCATCTGTAAGGCAAAAACAGTTTTTAGAAAAGACAAATATTACTAAGTAAAGAAAACATGGGTTTTAAGATTATCGTACTCGCAAAGCAGGTACCCGACACACGCAACGTCGGACCTGACGCGATGACTCCCGAGGGTACTGTGAACCGTGCAGCTCTGCCTGCTGTGTTCAACCCGGAGGACTTGAACGCATTGGAACAGGCTATCCGTCTGAAGGACCAGAATCCTGGTTCCACTATCACAATGCTCACAATGGGACTGCCAAAGGCAGCAGAAGTATTGAAAGAAGGTATCTATCGCGGTGCCGATGAGGGCATCCTCATCTCAGACCGTCCACTCGGAGGTGCCGACACTCTGGCTACAAGTTACACATTGGCTCAGGCTATTAAGAAGATTGGTCAGTTCGACATTATCCTCTGTGGTCGTCAGGCTATCGATGGTGACACAGCACAGGTAGGTCCACAGGTGGCAGAAAAGCTGGGTCTCACTCAGATTACATACGCTGAGGAGATTCTCGAATGCACCAAGGAAAAGATTGTTGTAAAGCGCCACATCGACGGAGGTGTCGAGACCGTTCAGGGACCGATGCCAATCCTCGTAACAGTTAACGGCTCAGCTGCTCCTTGCCGCACTCGTAACGTAAAGCGCGTATGGGCTAACAAGAACCGAGAGTTCACAACCTGGGGCGCAGCCGACATCGATGCCGATCCTAATCAGATTGGTAAGGCTGGTTCGCCAACCAACGTAAAGGCTGTGAAGAGCATCGTGTTCAAGGCTAAAGAAAACAAGACTCTCTCTTCGAGCGATGCAGACATCGAAGGTCTTATTGTCGAACTTATGGAATCAAACACTATCGGATAATGAACAACGTATTTGTATATTGTGAACTTGAAGGCAACAAGGTTGCCGACGTAAGTCTGGAGCTCTGCACCAAGGGTCGCAAACTGGCTAACCAGCTTGGTGTGCAGCTGGAGGCTGTCCTCGTAGGCAGCGGTCTCGATGGTGTTGAAAAACAAGTAATCCCTTACGGCGTAGATAAGGTACACGTATTCGACGCTGAGGGACTCTTCCCCTACACTTCCCTGCCCCACACAAGTGCAGTAGTAAACCTCTTCAAGGAGGAGAAACCACAGATATGCCTCCTGGGTGCCACCGTCATCGGTCGCGACCTCGGACCACGCGTATCTTCAGCTCTCCACTCTGGTCTGACAGCCGACTGTACTCAGCTCGAAATCGGTTCGTTCGACATGAAGGTGAAGGACGCTGAGGGCAACATGGTCGATAAGCACTACGAAGACCAGCTCTATCAGATTCGTCCTGCATTCGGTGGAAGCATCATCGCTACCATCGTAAACCCTGAGCACCGTCCACAGATGGCTACCGTTCGCGACGGAGTGATGAAGAAGGAAATCCTCGACGAGAACTACAAGGGCGAAGTAATCAAGCACGACGTAGCTAAGTATATCCCAACTACCGACTACGTAGTAAAGGTACTCGACCGCCACGTAGAGAAGGCAAAGCACAACCTCAAGGGTGCTCCTATCATCGTAGCCGGAGGTTACGGAGTTGGTGGTCCTGAAGGTTTCAACCTCCTGTTCGACCTCGCCAAAGAACTCCACGCAGAGGTAGGTGCAAGCCGTGCTGCTGTCGATGCAGGCTGGATCGACCACGACCGTCAGATTGGTCAGACAGGTGTCACAGTCCGTCCGAAGGTATATATCGCTTGCGGTATCTCCGGAGCCATCCAGCACATCGCCGGTATGAAGGAATCGGGCATCATCATCTCAATCAACAACGACGAGAACGCTCCAATCAATCAGATTGCTGACTATATCATCAACGGAACAGTTGAGGAAGTTGTTCCAAAACTCATTAAGTATTACAAGAAAAACTCGAAGTAAACTATGGCAAATTCTTATACAGACGTTCCTGAGATAAAATTTCACATGCAGCATCCGTTGATGAAGCGCATCGTGGAACTGAAAGAACGCAACTTTGCTGACTACGGTCAGTACGACTACGCACCAAAGGATTACGAGGACGCACTTGACAACTACGACCGTCTGCTCGAAATCACAGGCGACATCAATGCAAACATCATAGGTCCCAACTCTGAGGACGTAGATGCTGAAGGTCCTCATTGCGAGAACGGACGCGTACGCTACGCATCCAAGACTTACGAGAACCTCGACGCTACTAACAAAGCCGGACTCTGCGGTATGACTATGCCACGCCGCTACGGTGGTCTCAACCTGCCCAACACCGTCTATACAGCTGCTAACGAAATCATAGCAGAAGGCGATGCAGGATTCGAGAACATCTGGTCGCTCCAGGACTGTATCGAGACTCTCTACGAGTTCGGTGACGAAGACCAGCGCAAGCGCTACATCCCACGCGTATGTGCCGGAGAAACAATGTCTATGGACCTCACAGAGCCTGATGCAGGTTCCGACCTCCAGAGTGTAATGCTCAAGGCTACCTTCGACGAGAAGGAGAACTGCTGGCGCCTGAACGGTGTGAAGCGATTCATCACCAACGGCGACTCCGACATCCACCTCGTACTGGCTCGTTCAGTTGAAGGTACTCGCGACGGACGCGGACTCTCCATGTTCATCTACGACAAGCGCAACGGTGGCGTGAACGTACGTCGTATCGAGAACAAACTCGGTATCCACGGAAGTCCTACCTGCGAACTCGTTTACAAGAACGCAAAAGCAGAACTCTGCGGTTCTGAAAAACTGGGTCTTATCAAGTATGTCATGGGACTGATGAACGGTGCACGTCTGGGTATCGCATCTCAGTCGGTAGGTGCCGAGCAGGCAGCATACGAGGAGGCACTCAACTATGCACGCGACCGTAAGCAGTTCGGAAAGGAAATCATCAACTTCCCAGCCGTTTACGACATGATAGCACGCATCAAGGCAAAACTCGATGCTGGTCGCTCACTCCTCTACATGACAGCTCGCTACGTAGATATCTACAAGGCTCTCGACGACATCTCTAAGGAGCGCAAACTCACTCCCGAAGAGCGCGACGAATACAAGAAGTACTCAAAGCTGGCTGACGCCTTCACTCCGCTTGCAAAAGGTATGAACTCTGAGTTCGCCAACGAAAGCGCCTACGACTCAATCCAGGTACACGGAGGTTCAGGTTTCATGCTCGAGTACAAGTGTCAGCGAGTATATCGCGATGCTCGTATCATGTCAATCTACGAGGGTACAACTCAGCTCCAGACCGTAGCAGCCATCCGTTACATCACAAGCGGATTCTACGACGGAGTAATCAAGGAATACGAGGCTCAGCCCGTAGCTCCCGAATACGAAAGCTATGCAACACGCATCAAGGACATGGCAGACAAACTGCAGTTCTGCATCGCCAAGGTAAAGGAAACCGAGAACCAGGAATTCCTCGACCTCTGCGCTCGCAAACTCTACGAAATGACTGCTTACGTCATCATGTGTCACCTCCTGCTGCAGGACACACAGGCTGCTCCCGACCTCTTCTCGAAGTCGCTCACAGTCTTCACGAACTACGCAGAAAGCGAAGTAGCAAAGCATTTCAACTACGTTCACAAGCTCGACCCATCACAGCTCGCAGCTTACCAGCAGGCATAAGCCACTACACATTATTAATATATAGGAGAATGAGTTCCACACACCACGTGGGACTCATTCTTTTTTCATGCCTCCCACGACGGCTCCCATACCACGTCCCTGCACACCTCGGACGCGGCAGGCGCGTACTCACAAAGAGGCAGGCGCATGCTCATGAAGAGGCAGGCTCACGCTCCGAGCGCGAAGGGCGTATGAATTATGGAACCACGAATTCACCGAACTTTAGGGCTACGGACTGGAGTATTGTCCTGAGAAAGTTGACAGATGCGTTACAGCGTTACAGCGTTACAGTTCGCGCGGGGGTACTGCATTTTCACTTTATTCCCTGTCTTTACGTCCCACCATTCTCCTAACTACTTGATACTTATATACTTATATATTTATATATATATAGATATAGAGTAAATAGTGAAGTTTTGGCGATTTCACTAACCTTGTTTGGAACTGTAACGCTGTATAAAACACATCCTAAAATTAGTACTTGCGAATCCGTCAAAATCGCTGAAAACGGGCAAAATCTTGCCTTCTGCCGTCATTTTTCCGCGTTCGTAGTACCGAAAATAATCATACACAAAATTTAATAATCAATGATTTTTTTGGCATTTTTCACACTATACACTATATTTGCAGCAGAAAATTGAAAATCACATAGGATTATGGCAACATTGGTATTACAGATTCCAGACGAGAGCCTCGTTCAGAAAGTGAAGCAGGCATGCAAGATGATTGTGGGTGTAACTTCGGTAAAGATACAGAAGCCCACCAAGGGAAAGGAGTACGACATCACGAAGACAGCCGGCTATCGCGAGGCAATGGACGACGTGAAGAACGGCAGAGTGTATCATGCCGACAGCGTGGATGACATGTTCAAGCAGATACTTGGTGAGGAGGCATTCAGCAAAATCCGTAGTAGCCATGTATAGAATCGACTACACCAAGCGTTTCAAGAAAGACTTGAAGCGCTGCCAGAAGCGAGGTCTTGACTTGCAACTGATTCTTGATGCTATTGCGCTGCTTAGAACTACAGGCTCTCTGCCCATGAAGTACCGTCCGCACAAGCTGTCGGGCGACAAGGACGGTCAGTGGGAGTGCCACATCGAACCAGACTGGCTGATGACGTGGGAGCAAAATGACATGGAACTTACGTTGCTCTTCTTACAGACTGGCACACATTCCGATTTATTCTGAAAAAGACTGGACGTCCACCTTTGATTCATGAAAAACACATCTCGAGCAATTACACCACGTCAATGCTTAGGTCGAAAAAGGCAGGGAAAAAATAATCCTTTGGAATTTTGCCATAATATAAAATATGTGTATGTTTGCATCGAATAAACAAAATGGATATGAATACAGTTGTAGAACGTACTCCGAGAAGTGTAACAGTACGTCTCAGTACACGTAGGTGGAATAGAATGTTAGAATTGGAAAAGGCGTATAAGCTGGCTCGTATCATCAAGCGCAGCATGAATCAGGTAGAGTCTGAGCCATGTATGACGGCAGAAGAAGCTATTCAGACACTTAGAGCTTTATGAATATCAGAACGTATTCAGAGTCCGAATCCTAAATGATGAGTTACAATTATTGTATATCTATGATAAATCAGACTACGAAAACGTTTCCGATTCTTATTTAAGAGATATCATGAAACGTATGGAATAAATACTATACTCTATAACCCATAACCTTTAACCTATAACCCTTATAAGAATGAAAACATAACACCATAAACTAAGGACATAGACTGGACGTCCACTTTTGATTCTTGTTCTAGAAATTCGGCAAAATTGACAGATACAATCAAGAACTGAAGTAGATTGTTCACGCTGAATGGCGTGGGCATTTGCTCGTTTAAGATTGTAAGGTGTTTGCCGATACCTCTAGAACATAGACGAAGTAACTTGTCCACGTTTTCTTTTTCTATATATGGACATGAACTAATTGATTATTAACATAAAAACCTTAACAACTATGAGAAAACTATTACTTCCCTTATTTTCATTACTACTTTCCTGTAGTGCATGGGCATGGGATACAATAAAAGATGGCATTTATTACAATGTGAATAAAGATTTAAAAGAGGCAACAGTCACTTTTCATAACTCTAATTATAATTCATATTCTGGTGATATCGTTATCCCTTCTTCGATTATTTTCGATAAAAAAACATATAATGTAACAAGCATTGGCATTTGTGCTTTCACGGATTGCCCAGATTTGACATCAATAGAGATTCCCAATAGTATTAAATACATTGGAAGGTCTGCTTTCATGGGATGTTCTAGTTTGACTTCTATAGAAATCCCTAATAGTGTAATAAGTATTCAGGAATGGGCTTTCGCATTATGCTCAGGTTTGACATCGATTGAGATTCCCAAAAGTGTTGGGTACATTGGTGACGATGCGTTCACTGGATGCATAAATTTGAGTTCAGTTACAATAAATAGTAATAGCATGGTTTCAAAAACATACACATCTTCTTCAAATATTGGAGATATATTCGGTAATGTAAAATACATCTTGGGGGATGAAGTTACTAGCATTGGTGATTATGCTTTTTATGATTCAGGTATGTCTTCGATTGTAATTCCGAATAGTGTTACAAGTATTGGTAATTATGCCTTTTCTGGCTGTAAAGGACTGTCTTCGTTAGACATAAGTAATGGTGTTAAAAGTGTTGGTAATCGTGCTTTCTATAATTGTACAGGTTTGACTTCAATAAAGATATCAAGTAGTGTTACCAGCATTGGTGATTATGCTTTCTTTGGTTGTGGGGGATTAACTTTAATAACATGTGAAGCTAACACTCCCCCTAAAATTTATTGGAATACGTTTGATAACAAATCTGTATATACTTATGTTCCTGCCGAGAGTGTTGACGATTATAAAAATTCATCTATTTGGGAATATTTCAGTAATATTCTTCCAATAGTTCCAGCAAATATCAACGCAATTGAGAACGGACAAATGACAAATGACAAATACTTCGACTTTGGTGGACGAGAAATACCAACACTCCAGAAGGGCATGAACATCGTGAAGAAGGCTAATGGGCAAACTGTAAAAGTCTTGGTCAAATAAGGAATAGCACTTTTATATCATACAATTCACTCGTATCGGGAACCTCCTGGTGCGAGTGCTGTATATGTAAAATATATCCATTTATTTTGTATAATGTTCACCTTGCACTATAGTTGAATACGTCGTCATCGCTTGCGCTTTCGAAACAAAGTGGAGAAAGAATTACTCCCGGGGCTGGCTTCGCCTTCCTCTGTCACGACTCGGCAAAGTTCAAGTAAACTTGACTCTGCGCTCACTGCTCCATCGGTTCGGAAGAGCAAAAATGAAAAAATTCTTTTTTCTTTTTGTTCTTCTCTCACTTAACCGTATAGTTGACTACGTCGAATATACTATCGCTCGGAAGAGCAAAAATAAAAAATTCTTTTTTCTTTTTGTTCTTCTCTCACTTAACCGTATATTTGCAAAAAATATAAGAGTATGGAGCAAATGACAAGATTAAATCCTGCACAATATGAAGTGCTGAATATGCTCTCCTGTATTGATAAGGAGGAAGATGTTACAGCATTGAGAACGCTGATTGTACAGTTCCTGAACAATAGATTGCAGAAGGAGATTGATAGTCTGTGGGATAACGGAACTCTCACAGAAGAAACTGTTTCTGCATGGAGTCACGAACACATGCGTACACCATACAAAAGATAATGTATGACACGATACGTTGTTCTTGATACAAATTGTTTGCTGCAATCACTCTCTCGTAGAAGTCAGTACTACAAGGTGTGGAATGACTTTGTGGAAGGGAGGTATGTCTTGTGTGTATCAAATGAGATACTTGAAGAGTACGAGGAGATTATTGCTTCACACATGTCGCCTCTTGCTGCGAGACTGGCGGTGGAGACAATTCTCCGTGCAAACAATGTAATCAGGGTTGATGCGCAATTCCATTTCAATCTCATTACATCAGATATTGATGATAACAAATTTGTGGATTGTGCTATCGTCGCTAATGCAGACTACATTGTATCGGAGGATAGTCATTTCAATATCTTGAAATCCATACCTTTTCCGCATGTTGAAGTAAAAAGGTTGCATGATTTCTTTGAGGAGCTATCCCTTTTTGATAATTAAAATCCATCTCATCTTTAAAGAATAATTTACTCGCATCGGGAACCTCCTGGTGCGAGTGCTGTATATATAAATAATGTGTGAGGTAAAGGGAATGATGTAAGATGTAAGATGTATGATGGAAGAAGTAAGAAGTATGATAAAACGAAAAGTGGTGTACTTAGACTACTTTTTTTAAAGAAAATGTTGTTTGTACGCAACACTTTGTTTATCTTTGCGGCGTAAAATCTTCTGCTTATGGATTCATTATTTAGAAAGAGTGAGCGACTATTGACGAATGTCAGTACGAAAATAGTTCGCGAAAAGATGAATGAAATTCACTGGAATGCGCAACTCATTAGCATTATGGGAGCTAAGGGGGTGGGCAAATCTACGTTAATCAAGCAGTATCTGAAACAGAATTACAAGATGGGAGATCGACGTGCGTTGTATTGTTCTGCCGATACTGTTGATTTCTCAACACGTACTTTAGTGGATTTGGCTGAGGAGTTTGTTATTCGAGGTGGCGAGTTGCTTGTCATCGACGAGATTCACAAGTATAAATCGGGTACTTCGGATTGGAGTCGCGAGATTAAGGAGATATATGAACTATACCCCGCGTTGAAGCTGATTGTGAGCGGTTCGTCTCTGCTTCAGTTGAGAGAGGGTGATGCGGATCTCTCACGTCGTGCGGTTAAGTACACAATGGCAGGTCTTTCTTTTCGAGAGGCTCTGCGTTTTTATCATGGTCTGGAGTTCGAGAAGTGGACTTTGGAGGATATATTAGCGCATCCTTACGATTTGTGGCATATGGTTACTTCGAAGTGTAAACCTGTCGTGTTGTTCAAGGAATATATTGAAAAGGGCTATTATCCCTTTTTGTTGGAGGGAGAAGGAGAGTATTACACGAAGATAGAACAGGTGGTCAATTATATAATCGAGAATGAGTTGCCTAGGATTTGCAAGGTTGATGTGTCGAATGTAAGAAAGTTGCAGGCACTTATTGTTCTGATATGTAGCGAGGTGCCTTTTGAGCTTAATGCCAATAGGATTGCTGCTGCATTGGAGATAGGTCGCGATACTGTAGTGGAATACCTCAAATATCTAGGTGATGCAAAGGTACTGAATCTGCTTTATTCAGATAAAAAGAAAATTGGCAAGTTGACAAAACCTGATAAGGTTTACATGGAGAATCCAAATATTCTCTACGCGTTGGCTCCAGCTAAGGTCGAAATAGGTACGCTACGCGAAACTTTTGCCATAAATAGTCTGTCTGAGTCGCACAATGTTGAATATGGTAAGGCCCAGGGTGACTTTAAGGTAGATGGGAAATATACTTTTGAGATAGGTGGTCGCAGCAAGGATTATTCGCAGATTGCCGGGGTGAAGGATTCTTATATTTTCGCCGATGACTGGGATATGCCTGATGGTGCTAAGTTGCCTTTGTGGATGCTAGGATTCTTATATTAATCAAAGGCAATATCCTGGTGCGAGTGCTGTATATTGGGGAAAGTATATCTTTTTTTAATAGATAAAACCAAACATCCAAAGTGGTATCTGATTTTCGTATGCATATTCTATATCGTCTTTGACGATAAAACTAATAAGTAAATTGCACAACTAATTTAGCAGATTTCTTTAAAAATTGCACAAAAGGGTATGCAATTTAGGTTGTAACTCGCATAATTTTGAAGTTTTATAATTTAAGAAGCTTGATTAATCCTAAAATAGAGTACTTTTGTATCGTTTTTTGACCTAATTGATTTTTTTAAGATGAAAAGAAGAAACTTTATTCTGATTTTCTTTATTCTGATTTTACTGACTTTCGTTTCGATGGTGGGTCAGGCGCAACTCAAGGTTGAAGTATCTGAGGCTGTCGAATTGATGAGTATTCTCTCGCGTACTGCCGGTTTTGAGGAATACAGCAAGGACCTTGCAGGACAGTATACGAAAGATACGGAGGAATGGTTTGTGGCATACAGGGAGCACCCTGTTATTCCGTATTACAGGGAGATACGTGCGAAGTACGGCATAGGATATGAAAAGGTGATGAATATGGCTGTTCATCTTGAGATTGCGAAGGGAAAGGTGAAGCTGATAGGAAACAAGGCTGACCTAAACGACGAATGGCAGAATGTAAACCTCGACGAGTTCATCGCTTTGCTTAATAAGTTCTATAACGATACACGCTTTCATAAGTTCTTCGAACAGCATAGTTCTTTCTACGATGAAGGCATAAAGGAGTATGAAAGGAACATTATGTCGATGATCCATCAGGACTGGTACAACCGCTTTTACGGAACGGAGGCGAAGGAACTGTTTCATATAATCATCGCTTTTACTTACGGAGACAATCATAATGGTGTTCATCGTCAACTGGAAGGAAAACCCAGAGAAGCATTTGCTATCATGGGCTATTGGATTAATCGTACCACCTGGGATGCAACTCTGCTGATACATGAGTTCAACCACAGTTTCGTCAATCCTCTGCTCGATAATGCCGCGAACCGTGCGATGATGGAAAAGATTGGTACGAAGATGTTGCAGTTCGCCCAGCCTGCAATGGAGCGACAGGATTACAACAAATGGGAAATCGTAATAAATGAGAGCATAGTCCGAGCTGCCGTATATATCTATCTGAAGGACTATAATCTTGTCAGCAGGGGAACGGTATATTACATGATGGAAGAAGTGTGGCACAAAGGTTTCCAATGGATACCCGAACTCGTAGGATGTCTGCGCGACTATACCACTCAGCGTGAGAAGTACAAGACTCTCAACGATTACTATCCGGAAATTGCGAAATGCCTTACCAAGTACCTTAACAACGAAGGCAACCGCATACAGAACGCGCTCAGATAAGAGAATAACTATGAAAGAACAAAGGTGCACATCGCTGTGCACCTTTTCTTATATATAAATAATGTGTAGTTAGTCGATTTTGTATTTGAACAGACGGGGCATGTTGCAGCCTACGAAGTTGCCAAGTACGATAATCACGTAGCGCGGCAGATATTCGTTGCGCAGTTCGGAGGATGTAACCATCATGTAGAAGGCATCGGCTATGGAGTGGTAGAAGCCGAGAAGGATGAAGAGCGGGATGCCGAACAGGATGAGAAGGAGGTTCTTGTCGCGTCCACCCTGTACGATGATGGTCATTATCAGTCCGCAACCTATGGCATTGAGGAAACAATGGAGGAAGTCGGTAGAGAGACGGTTCTGGATTATCTGTGTGCCGTCGATTACCTGATGGTCGAACATAAGGCTCAGGAGGATACATCCGACGATGTTGCCCAGGAGTATCACTATCATCTTCAGGTATTCAGGAGCTTTAAGAAGTTCGATGAAACCTGCCGTACCAGTGTAGAGCGGCAGTTTGAAGTGGACAACGGCAAGGAGTCCGAAGGCGAACATACATGCTCCGACTACTCCGCCGAGTTTGATGAAGATTGCACCACCAAGGGCGATACAGACACCTGCAAGGATGCTACGGATAAATATATCTTTCATAAATTCTGTATTCAGATAATCGAATAAACCACCGTCGCATTTTACGACGGTGGTTTACTTTATAATGTGAAGATTCTATTAGTCGATTTCTTCGTCTGGCTCGTAACCACCCATTTCGCGGATTGCGTTCTTCAGCATTGTGTACTGCTGGAAGAGGTGGTTAACTGGCTCTTCTCCCTTAGTGTAGTCGTGCATTGGAGCCTTGAGGAAGAATGAGAGGAAGCGCTGTGTACCGCTCTTGCCTGCACGAGCTGCGAGGTCGGAAAGCAGACAGAGGTCGAGAAGTACCGGAGCTGCGAGGATTGAGTCGCGGCAGAGGAAGTTGATCTTGATCTGCATTGGGTAGCCCATCCATCCGAAAATGTCGATGTTGTCCCAGCTTTCCTTGCTGTCGTTGCGAGGAGGATAGTAGTTGATACGTACCTTGTGGTAGTAGTCGCTGTAGAGGTCTGGCTGGTTGTCTGCTGTCAGGATGCTTTCGAGAGTAGAGAGCTTGCTGACCTCCTTAGTACGGAAGTTTGCAGGTTCATCGAGTACGAGTCCGTCGCGGTTTCCGAGGATGTTTGTAGAGAACCATCCTGTGAGACCGAGGCAACGTGTACCGATGATTGGAGCGAAACCAGACTTAACAAGTGTCTGACCTGTCTTGAAGTCCTTACCTGCGATTGGCACCTGGAGCTTTTCGGACATCTCCCACATTGCAGGAATATCGACTGTTGTGTTAGGAGCACCCATCACGAATGGAGCACCTTCAGCAAGAGCTGCGTATGCATAACACATAGAAGGAGCGATGTTAACGGTATCGTTTGCCTTCATTGCAGCCTCGAGGTGAGCCTGTGTGTCGTGTACCTTCATGTTAGGAGCTACGTAGATTTCAGTAGAAGCAGCCCAAGCTACGACTACGCGTGAGCAGCCGTTGTCTGCCTTGAACTTACGGATGTCGGCACGAAGCTGTTCAACCATATCCCAACGGTCCTTGCATTTCTTCACGTTGTCGCCATCAAGACGCTTAGCGAAGTTCTTGTCGAATGCAGCTGGCATTGGAACAATCTTCTCGAGTTCGTCCTTTACTGGAAGGATGTCTTTCTCCTGGAGCACCTGTGCATACATTGCGCTCTGGAATGCATTTGCAGGGTATACGTCCCAAGCACCGAACACAACATCGCTGAGCTGTGCCATCGGAACGATTTCTGAATATGAGAGGTATTTCTTATTTGCTCCCTTACCGACACGGATCTTATCCATCTGTGTCATTGAGCCGACAGGTTTTGTAAGACCCTTACGAGCCATGAGAACACCTGTCATAAATGTAGAAGTAACGGCACCAAGTCCAACGACCATGATACCAAGTTTGCCATCAGCTGGCTTTACATTAGGGTTGTTCATTACTTTCTCTTTTTTTACGTAAAATATAATTTTATGCAAAGATATACAAAATGTTACAACGGAGTGTCATCCGACCATTGATTTTTTAATGATTTATGACATCTTTAATAAATATTGTAACTAAATGGACATTTTAGACGTAGTTTTTAACAATTGATAATGTAAAACGTCTCACTTCTTTTTTTTCCAGAATTTCTCCAACTCCTTAGCTTCCTTTACTGTAAGCGGAGCAACTGCAGCATGCTTCTGCTCGGAGAAGTTTGCACGCTTCATCGGACTGCCTTCTGAATCGAAGTAGCCTATCATATTGAATGTCTTGAAGTCGGTAGTCTCAACAAATCCGAAGTTGTGGGGACGGCGGCTGTAGTTGTCGAACATAACGACCCACTTATCCTGTCCGAGGCGCTTCCAACAGTTAGGAGCCTCATGTCCCTGACGCTCTCCGTCATTGTAAAGGTCGTCGAGAACATACGGACCAGTAATAGTCTTGCTTGTGGCATGCTTGACCGTTGCTGTATTCTCATGACTCACGTAGAAGAGGTGGTATGTGTCGCCAACTTTGATAATGTCGGAGTCGATGACATTGTAACGAGGTACTCCGTTTCCGTTATGCGGAGCTTCGAAGAGAAGTTTGGGTTCACTTATCATAGCCGTAAAATCATCATTCATATATACATAATAAATCATGTTGACACCATTCTTCATGCGAACTGTAAAATGTACGAGGAGGTGTCCGGCTTCGTAGTCATAGACTGTCTCGGGTGCCCAAACACAGCCTACTTCGCTCCATGGAACAGGGTTTCCGTGGATGTCGGTAACGTCTGTAGGACATGTAAGTGATGAGAAATCAAGGTTCGTGCGTGTCCAGTTCTTCAGGTCGAAGGACTTCATAACCACAAGTCCGCGGTTGTTCCCCCAACCATACAGTCTTCCGTCGCGTTCCCACTCTGTAGTACGGTAGGCAGGTGCCTCTGTCCATCCGGCTCTGTCTGCTGCCTCACGCTGAGCGAAGATATTAAGGTCGGTCATAGCGAGATAGAAGCCTCCGTCAGGACCACGGAAGATATGAGGGTCACGAATTCCGTGCTGAACGGATATGGTATCACCGGCAATTACAGGTTTGTCATCATTGAGCGATGTCCAATTGTAGCTGTCGTAACTGACTGCCATGTGGAGTCCGTGGTCACAATCCTTGTGATACACCATTACGTAAGCACCCATATCGCTCTCTGTAGGCACTTTTGTTTCTGACTTTTTCTTGGCAGACATACTTACTGACGTTGCCAAGGCAATAAGGATAAAAACGATCTTTCTCATATTAAAAACATTTTATAACTTGTATTCTATGTGTCTTTCTTTTTTACAAAACTTTCGCAAATATACGGAATTATCTTTACCTTTGCACGATTTTTGGTCTTAATTTATAATAACTCATGCGATTAACCATAAAAATAGGCAGTAACGTACTGACCCGGAAGGACGGTTCGCTTGACATCACACGTATGTCGGCACTCGTTGATCAGATAGCAGAACTGCGGGCAAAACTGATAAACCACTATTTCGACCTTTTCCGCGATTACGGAATCAACGTGGGACAGGTGTTGACCACAAAGGAGAATTTCAGCGACAGCGAACACAGGAAGAATCAGGAAAACTGTATCCGAGTGATGCTGGAAAATGAGGTGATTCCGATTGTCAACGAAAACGATACGGTATCCATCACGGAACTTATGTTTACGGATAACGACGAGCTGTCGGGACTGATAGCACAAATGACCCAGTCGCAGACACTCATCATACTGAGTAATATAGATGGAATCTATAATGGAGACCCCGCCGACAAGAATAATCACGTAATCAGAACCATCGAACCCGGAAGAGACATAAGCGATTATATCCAAACCACGAAGTCATCGGCAGGTAGAGGTGGAATGCAGTCGAAGTCATCGGTTGCTCAGAAGACAGCGAAAGCAGGAATAAACGTGATAATTGCAAACGGAAAACGTGAAAATATCCTCACCGATTTAATGAATAATCGCGAAAACACACTTTGTACTGAATTTCTATGCTGACACTTCAAGATACATTCCAAGCCGTCAAGGATGCATCGCTTGACCTGGCTCAACTCGATAACGACACTATTAACCGAGTACTCATCAGTATTGCCGATGCTGCAGTCAGCAATGCCGGACTGATTCTGGAGGCTAACCAGAAGGATTTGGAGAGGATGGACCCTTCGAATCCTATGTACGACCGACTGAAACTGACAAAGGAACGCATCGAAGGCATTGCGGCTGATACACGTAAGGTAAGTACTTTGCCCTCTCCACTGGGACGCATACTGAAACACCACACTCTGCCCAACGGACTGGAACTGACCCGCATATCCGTTCCATTCGGAGTGATAGGAATCGTGTATGAGGCTCGTCCCAACGTTACCTTCGACGTGTTTGCCCTCTGCCTGAAATCAGGAAACGCATGTATTCTGAAAGGTGGAAAGGATGCAGACGATTCCAACAGGGCTATAGTGAGTCTTATAAAAGACATATTAAATAAATATGGAATAAACGAACACATCATAGAGCTGCTGCCTGCAACCCACGACGCGACAGGAGCATTGCTCCATGCCAACGGATTTGTAGATCTGGTAATACCCCGAGGCAGCAAACGTCTTATCGATTTCGTCAGACAAGAAGCAACTGTACCAGTTATAGAGACAGGTGCAGGAGTATGTCACGCTTATTTCGACAAATCGGGAGATCTGGAGAAAGGTGCACGCATCATCAATAATGCCAAGACACGTCGCGTCAGCGTATGCAACGCGCTGGACTGCACAATCATTCACGAGGACAGACTGGCAGACCTGCCACAACTGTGCGCCCCACTTGCCGACTCCAACGTGCTCATCTATGCCGACGAACCGGCATTGGCATCACTCCAGGGCAGTTATCCGACGGAGCTGCTGAAACCGGCATCAGAAACGACATACGGAACAGAATTCCAGTCATACACTATGGCGGTGAAGACGGTAGCCTCAATAAATGAAGCACTCAAACATATCAGAAAGTTCGGTTCCGGGCATTCGGAATGTATCATTGCAGAAGATACCGACGCAGCTGAACTCTTCCTGAAGAGTGTGGATGCCGCCTGTGTTTACCATAATGCTCCGACAAGTTTTACCGACGGGGCACAGTTCGGACTGGGAGCAGAAATAGGTATTTCGACCCAGAAGCTACACGCTCGCGGTCCGATGGCTCTTGAAGAAATCACAACATACAAGTGGATTATAAAGGGGGACGGACAGGTCAGACCTAAATAAAAAGGACTTATACGTTATGCAAACACCTCATGAAGAACTTCCAACGATTTGAGTTCGGGGAAGTTGGGGATGTGCAGACGATAATAGGTATTCAACACTTCTATTATCCTGTGTCGCTGCGAAGCTGATAATTTGAAGAGGTGAGCCGTGAAATAATTCATACGGAACAGGAGAGGCAACACCGCTGCCTCTTCTTTTTGTATGAAATTAGGATGAAGAGGATGATTGTACTGATATGTGCCGGAAGACAAATCGAAATAGTCGGCAGGAGATTCAAAGTTAGGATATATACCGATGAAGCGGGACATATGCATCAAGAACACCAGATGGAAGTTGGCTATTGCCGAAGGGAAGCGGGCTTCGTCGAACCATTGCAAGGAATGCTCTATGTATTTATACAGACTGAAATTCTGTTTCTCTTCACGCAACACGGCTGACAGAAATTCAGCAATGAAAAGCACTATTGCTGTCTTCACCGGCGAATAAGGCACATTAGTATATTTATAGTAGAAACGGATGTCGAGTGGGCGAGGCAAAGTCGCCACAGGACGGATATCCGCCTGAAACTCTAACATAGAGAGAGGTTGCCAGAAAGCAGAGGCATTGTTATTGCGACGTGTCAGAGTCTGTTTTGTAACAAACGAACGGTACCCATACATATCCGTAAACACATCGACAATCATCGACGTATCGTTGTAACGTATGGTTCTGAGAACAATGCCGTGTAGAGTTTCCATAAAGCAAAGGTATTCATTTGCGGAGAATAATAAAAAAAATCTGATTTTATTTTGTACTTTTGCGACTTATTCATACCTTTGCACCCGCAATTTAGCAGCAGATGCTATTTTGCTTTGACAGAAATGTCGTAGGCTGGTCCCTTCGTCTATCGGTTAGGACGAGAGATTTTCATTCTCTAAAGAGGAGTTCGACTCTCCTAGGGACTACCAAATAAGGGCATAAGACGCGAGTCACGCCCTTAATTTTTGGAGAAGGGTGCGAGGTCAATAGCCATACCACATCGAACTCCACAACAAACAACAGTTCTATTAACAATTAAAACTTTTAAGAAATGGCAAACCACAAATCATGTCTGAAGAGAATTCGTCAGAATGAAAAGCGCAAGGCACACAACCGCTACTATGCTAAGTCTATGCGTACAGCTCTCAAGAACTTCCGTAACACTAAGTCTAAGGCTGAAGCAGAAGAGCAGTATCCAAAACTCCAGAAGATGCTCGACAAGCTTGCAAAGCAGAACATCATCCACTGGAAGAAGGCTGCAAACCTCAAGTCTGGTGCTGCAAAACTTATCGCAAAGATGGCATAACACCACTCTTTTCATTCTACATTCAAATCATAAAAGTGAGTCAAAATCGATTGACTCACTTTTTTATTGTTTTTTATGAAAAACATTGTATAAAAACTACGTTTTTATGTTTGCACTCTGCTCATTTTTCACTATCTTTGCAGCATAATAAACAAACCTGAAAACATGGATGAGAATTTAGAGAAAAACGAAAATTATTCAGCCAGTAACATTACAGTACTGGAAGGATTGGAAGCTGTGCGTAAGCGTCCTGCAATGTATATTGGCGATATCAGTGAAAAAGGACTTCACCACCTCGTGTACGAGACAGTCGACAACTCTATCGATGAAGCATTGGCTGGATACTGTACACACATAGAGGTAACAATAAACGAAGATAATTCAATTACCGTTCAGGACAATGGTCGAGGCATCCCTGTAGATATGCACGAAAAGGAGCACCGTTCTGCTCTTGAAGTCGTAATGACTGTGTTACATGCCGGAGGTAAGTTCGACAAAGGTTCGTACAAGGTATCAGGAGGTCTGCATGGTGTAGGTGTGAGTTGTGTGAATGCACTTTCCACAAGAATGCTTTCTCAGGTTTTCCGCGACGGAAAGATTTATCAGCAGGAATATGAGATTGGCAAACCTCTATATGACGTAAAGATTGTCGGTGAGACCGAGCTGAGAGGTACACGTCAGCAATTCTGGCCTGACAAGTCAATATTCATTACGACGACATACAAATACGACATTCTGGCAAACAGAATGAGGGAACTTGCATACCTGAATGCCGGCATCACTATCACACTTACGGACAAGCGTCTGGACGTGAATGCAGCAGCAGGATTCGAAGGAGAGCGCAAAGAGGTATTTTACAGCGAAGGCGGACTGCGTGACTTTGTAAGATATATCGATTCAACACGTACACACCTTTTCGACGATGTGATATACCTGAATAAGGAGAAGAACGAGACGCCAGTTGAAGTGGCTATCATGTACAACACTTCCTATTCAGAAAACATCCACTCATACGTCAACAACATCAATACCATCGAAGGTGGTACACATTTGCAGGGCTTCCGTACAGCTTTGACACGTGTACTGAAGAAATATGCAGACGATAACAAGATAACTGAGAAACTCGAAAAGAACCATATTGAGATTTCGGGTGAAGACTTCCGCGAAGGACTCACCGCAGTTATTTCTGTAAAGGTAGCTGAACCTCAGTTTGAAGGACAGACCAAAACTAAACTCGGCAATAGCGAAGTAGCCGGTGTGGTTCAGTCGGCTGTAGGCGAGGCTCTGAGTTCATATCTTGAAGAGCATCCGAAGGAGGCAAAACTGATAGTTGACAAGGTGGTGCTCGCAGCTACTGCACGTGTAGCAGCAAGAAAGGCGCGTGAAAGCGTTCAGCGCAAGAATCCGATGACGGGTGGAGGACTTCCAGGCAAACTGGCTGACTGTTCAGACAAGGATGCAGCAAACTGCGAGATGTTTATAGTCGAGGGAGACTCAGCAGGTGGTTCTGCAAAACAGGGACGCGACCGCCACTTTCAGGCCATTCTACCTATCCGTGGTAAGATATTCAACGTAGAACGTGTAATGTGGCACAAGGCATTCGAACACGAAGAGGTTAACAATATTATCCAGGCTCTGGGAGTACGCTTCGGACTGAACGAAGATTCGAAAGAAGCTAACTATGACAAACTTCGTTACTACAAGACAATCATCATGACCGATGCCGATGTCGATGGTTCACACATCGACACACTTCTGATGACTCTCTTCTTCCGTTACATGCCGCAACTCATCAGGGACGGACGTCTCTACATCGCTACCCCACCACTCTACAAGTGTACAAAGGGCAAAATCAGTGAATACTGCTATGATGAGAATGCCCGTCTGCGATTCATCGACAAATACGGCGACGGAACTGAAAACAGTATCAAGACTCAGCGTTACAAAGGTCTTGGTGAAATGAACCCAGAGCAGTTATGGGAAACGACCATGAACCCGGAAACTCGTCTTCTGAAGCAGGTTACAATTGAAGATGCTGCCGAAGCTGACTATATTTTCTCAATGCTTATGGGTGAAGACGTAGGTCCACGCCGCGACTTTATCGAACGCAATGCTACATACGCAAATATCGACGCATAACGATTGAGTCTAATCAACTCAACATAACAAAATAATGTCCGCCAATGAAATCAAATTCAATTGGCGGACTACTTTTTTATAACACTACTAATCTTTTTCTGAGGATTAAGCAAAATTGATCACCGCTCCAGCATCGGGAGATACGTTGTTCTTGTTAACAACATCCCTAATCTGCTTCAGGTTCTCTTTCGTACGTTTATACGTGGGTGACGTTTCCACCATGCTAATTACGTCTTCATCGTCGAGTTCATCGTCATTGAAGACAAAACTGTATATCGGACGGCGGATAGTTCCACGATTACTATCCTTATAATACATTCCACGTCTTGCATCACGTTCAGCCTTAGCCTCAGCCTCTTCAGCAGCACGAGCCTGTGCTTCCTGGTCGCGCATATGGATACGCTGTTCGAGAGCATCTGAGTCGATGTCTTCGATGCCGAATCCTGTGGCAAGAATAGTGATTTTCACCTGATCCTTTAGTGCTGGGTCAGCTACGAGTCCCCACTTAGTTTCAACATCACTCTTCTGCATCTTCTCCATAAACTCATGAACTTCATTCATTTCATCCATCATGAATGTGTTGCCCTCAGCCTCTTCGCTCGGGAAGGAGATGCGGAGCAGAATCTTCTTTGAACGGAAAATATCATTGTTGTTCAGGAGTGGAGAATTAAGTGCATCTTCGATAGCCTTAGTCACACGACCTTCACCTGAACCGAAACCAGAAGACATGATTGCTACACCACCATCCTTCAAGACGGTCTTTACGTCGTTGAAGTCAAGATTTATGATACCATGCATGGTTATGATTTCAGCAATCGAACGTGCAGCATTGCAGAGAGTATCGTCTGCTCTTGCGAAAGCTTCGACCAAAGTAAAGTCCTGATAGATTTCGCGCAGACGTTCGTTGTTGATAACAAGCAAAGCATCGACGTTCTTGCTTATCTCTTCAACACCATCCAAAGCCTGGTCGATTTTCTTGTTTCCTTCCCACTTGAAAGGAATGGTAACAATACCCACAGTCAGAATGTCCATTTCCTTGGCAGTCTTGGCAATAATCGGGGCAGCTCCTGTACCCGTACCACCTCCCATGCCAGCTGTAATGAACACCATCTTGGTTCCATCGCTAAGCATTCGCTTTATATCATCTATAGAATCTTCAGTCGCTTTACGAGCCACTTCCGGCTTGTTTCCCGCTCCCAATCCTTCACCTAACTGAATCTTGTCAGGAACTGGTGAATCCAAGAGCGCCTTGCTGTCTGTGTTGCAGACTACAAAGGTCACGTCGTGGATACCTTCGTTGTACATGTGATTCACAGCATTTCCTCCACCGCCACCAACACCAATCACCTTGATGATGCTTGAATTACCCTTCTGGAAGTTGAAGACGTTCATGTCTTCTTCGAAATTGAAATTAAAATCACTCATATGCCTGATCAATTTATTCGATAATACAATAATTACTCATTGACAACGCTATCGATGAAATTCTTGAATCTTCCCATCATGCTATTGTCTTTTTTAGCCTGAGCAACTTTTTCCTTAAGCGAGTCGACCGCGCTACGAAGCATATCAGCCAGGTCGGAACCCTCTCTCAAACTCTGCTTGAACTTGTCCTTTCCTTCAAGTGCCTCACATGCCTGAGTGTATTTCTCATTCAAAACCTCAAGTGCAGATACAGCCAAGGACTCAGCCTTCACTCTTACCTGCTTATCCTTTCCATACTTCTCCACTTCGCTTATTGCCGACTGAACCTTCTGTATCTGATTACGGATGGCAGCCTTTATCTCATCGAATGCCACAGCAGCCTCCTTTTCTGCTTCAGCCTGTTCCTGCTGTTTCTGCTGGGCAGCCTGGATATTATCTTTTCTAATCTGACTGTCGAAGAGATCCATTGCATCATAATCTCCGCCGTCGCAAGGTTGGGTTCCTGCCATAAGAAGTGACACAAGCGAGTTGCTACGTCCGCTGTCCGAAATAAAACCTGTTGCATTTGAAGTCTTTACAACTGGTTGGTTGATTGTCCGGGCAATTCTGCATTTGTCAACATTGATATTGGTCATAAAAGCCTTGTCTATGCCTCTCATGTTTGAACCGCCACCGGTAAGAATCACACCGGCAAGCAGTTTCTCACTATAATTCGACCTGATTATCTGGTTGCTTACATTTGTGATAATCTCTGTGACACGTGCATTTATAATACTTCTTATCTGACTTACTTCCAACTTTCTGCCGTCAGATGTAGTATATGTCATATTATCGTCCGACTTGCTTTCAACCCCTGTCATACTCATGTCTCCATATTTCAGCTTCAGTTCCTCAGCCTCACCGTCTTCGATCTGCATGGTAGCAAGGTCCTTATTCACGTTATTCATTCCCAGCGGAATGGTAACGAGATATCGCATTATGTTATTCTTGTAGATAATAACCGTAGTCGTATCAGCACCCAAGTCAACAAGTGCACATCCGCTTCGTTTCTCTGAATCCTCCAACACGTTATTAGCCAACTCGAGCGGAGCAATCAGTTCGTCGGCAATCTTTACATTTGTATTTCCGAAAACAGTCTTCAGACTGCTGCGCAATTTCGTCTTGGCAATGACATTAAGATACTCTCCCTCAACATTTGTTCCCATCACACCCACTGGATCTGCAACCACATTCTGGTCTATAACATACTCCTGAGGGAAGTTCTCCAACACCTCATACTCAGGAAATGGAATCTCATAACTCTCCTGACGTATGCTATCAACTGCCTCATTTGTAATATAGCTTTGAGTCAGCATATTACGTTTCACCACACAACGGTATGAGCGGAGCGACTGTCCTGCCAGACCTACATACGCCTTCACAACCTTTGCCTTCAGCACATTCTCCAACTTTGCAATCACATTGTTGACCGACTGGTAAGTCTTCTCTATATTCCAAACAACACCACGCTTCACACATGCCGTAGTCCTCTCCTCTGCATATGCCAACACATGCATAGTGCCGTCCTTCTTCTTACCGGCAATAGCCGATATCTTTGACGAGCCCAACTCAATTGCTACAATGAAATCTTTTTCTGTTGATGCCATAATATCTTATTTTTTATTTTTTCGTTTTGTACACACAATCTGATTGTTGAATTCCAGATTGATTCTTTCATATTTATTCCATCCCACAATTCCCATCGCCTTTTCGTAGAATATCTGCAGACGACGGAGTTTCTTTCTGTAGCCATCCAGACTACCCATATAAACCACATGATCACCCACTCTCGGTATAAGTTCCACAACTGGTTTCTTCTCCCTGTCTAAATAGACATATATCTGCTCTATCTGATTGTTCCAAAATTCATTTTTCTGCAGGAAATCTCCAAAACCCGACAACACCTCTGACGCATACTTCTGTGTGATGTCGCCAGAAGCTACGACCAGATTGGACGTGAACACATCACCTGGTATAATCTTCCCTGCGACATCCACATAATACCCGTCTTGTCCGTTAGGCATCACATACATCACCGGAGTACGCTGCTTTATGTTGATACAGAGTTTGCCTGAAGCTGTCTTGTAACATTCAACACTATCCACAAATTCATTTCCTCGGAGCAGATCCTCGATGGCACGCGTATCAACATCCTTCATCAGTCTGCCTTTTGGATAAAGATGCTTTTTTCTCAACATCTTCTCCACCTGTGTGGCATCTATGAATTTTACCTTGGTACTTTCATCAACCACCAATTCAACATCCAGACATTTCTCTTCCGGGTCGGGCGAAGTCATGACAAACATGGCAAATACAACATAAGCTATCAGTCCTAATAGAATTAGGATTATAGCCAATGCCTTTATGTATTTCATTCCCTTGTTCATCACTTAGCTCTTGCTGTCAAAATTTCTGTTATTTGTGGTACATAATTCTCTATATCGCCTGCTCCCAACGAAATAAGAACATCGAAATCACCGTTCTTCGCCACGTCGAGAATATCCTCCTTATGGATAAGATGTCTCTCCATTCCCTTTCTGAGGTTATCGTATATAATCTCCGAAGTGATACCCGGAATCGGTTTCTCTCTTGCCGGATAAATATCGCAAAGATATACTGCATCGAGCAGCGACAAAGCATCAGCAAACTCCTTATAAAAGTCACGGGTTCTGGTGTAGAGATGAGGTTGGAAGATAGCTGCTATCTTCTTATCCTTATACAACTCTCTGACCGACTTGATACTTTGGTCTATCTCGTTGGGATGGTGAGCATAATCGCTGAGGAACACCATCTTGTCAGTCTTCACCTTGAAGTCAAATCTGCGATCTACACCACCAAAACTCTCCATTCCGCGCTTTATCTCGTCGTCATTCACTCCGTTCAACTGTGCCATCGCCATTGCTGCCACACCATTATCAATATTGATACTGATTGGCACACCGAGTTTTATATCCTTTATGTTGCTTATCGGCGAAACAAAATCGAACACAACCTCGCCACCTCCTATTCTGATATTCTCAGCATGGAAGTCACCTTCCGTTCTCGAGTATTCATACACTCTCACATCCGGACCCACGTTAGCCTTCATCTCCAGTCCCTTATGTATAATCAAGGCACCACCCGGCTGAATCAGTTCGGTATAATGACGGAATGATTCCAGATACGCTTCCTTTGTACCGTAAATATCCAAATGGTCGGGGTCAGTAGCTGTAATTACAGTCATGTAAGGACGTAACCAATGGAACGAACGGTCGAATTCGTCGGCTTCAATCACTACATAATCACTCTTCTCCGACAAAATATAGTTTGTTCCGTAATTCTTTGAGATACCACCCAGGAAAGCATTACAGTCCACATGACTCTGATGCAGCAGATGCGCCGTCATAGTCGATGTAGTAGTCTTGCCATGAGTACCAGCCACACAAAGTCCCTTGTGTTCCTGAGTGAGCAGACCCAACACCTGAGCCCTCTTCTTTATGTCAAATCCGTTCTGCTGGAAATAAACCAATTCAGTATGTTCAGCAGGAATAGCAGGAGTATAGACCACGAGAGTATCTTTCTTTACCTTGAAACAGGCAGGAACCTTCTCCACATTATCCTCATAATGTATCTGCGCACCTTCTTTAATCAGCTGCTCGGTAAGCTCACTCGGAGTCTTATCATAACCACCCACATTCAACCCTTTGGCAAGATAATATCTTACCAAGGCACTCATGCCGATACCTCCAGCACCTATAAAATAAACACTTTTCATAATCATTTCTTCAATTTATATACCTCTTCTGCTATTCTGTCAGCCGAATTGTGCAAAGCAAGCTTCAGCACATTTTCCGATAAAGACTTCAATTTCTTCTCATCCGATGCCGTACGTATAGCTATATCAACCAACGTCTCACGTGCATCCTTATCTGCAACAAATATGGCAGCATCTCTCTTCGACAGTGCCTGAGCATTCTTGGTCTGATGATCCTCGGCAACATTGGGCGATGGCACCAGAATACAGGGCTTACCCAGCAGACACAATTCCGATATACTGCTTGCACCAGCTCTTGACACAACCACGTCGGCAGCAGCATATGCTGCATCCATATTTCCGATAAAATCAGTTACAAACAGATTCGCGGGTTTCTGAGACTTGGTGAGTGTATCATCTATTTCTTTCTTGTAGAACTTACCAGTCTGCCAGATAAACTGCACACCACTCGTGCGTATCTCGTCAAGATGTCCGAGCACACTTTCGTTCACAGTCCTTGCACCAAGACTACCACCGACAATCAGCACAGTCTTCTTTCCGGTCTCAAGTCCGAACTCCTTAACCGCTTCATCTTTCGTTATCTTATTGTCGAGCAGATTCTGTCGAACAGGATTACCAGTCAATACTATCCTGTCAGCAGGAAAAAAACGCTCCATTCCCTCATATGCCACACACACCTTCTTTGCTTTCTTAGCCAACGACTTATTCGTCACTCCTGCATAACTGTTCTGCTCCTGAATCAGACAAGGGATTCCCATCGCATACGCTGCATTCAGCGTCGGAGCCGAGGCATAACCACCTACGCCCACAGCCACATCGGGTTTAAACTCACGGATAATCTTCTTCACCTGAGTACGGCTCTTTATGAAATCAATCATCACTCCGATATTCTTCGGGCTCCACAGCGGACGGATCAGACCACGTACCGGCAGACCAACGATGTTGTATCCTGCCTGAGGCACACGTTCCATCTCCATTCTGCCCAATGCACCGACAAAGAGAATCTCCGCATCAGGATGCTGAGCTTTGATGGCATTTGCTATCGATACAGCCGGGAAAATATGTCCTCCCGTACCGCCACCACTGACTATTACTCTGAATGATTTTCCGTCCGCCATATTGTTTTTTATTTGTTATAAAGTCATACTTGAAATTCACCCCTTGATAATGCTGCAAATTTACGATAAAATCGAATAAAATGCAAGCCTCAACATATAATTATTTTATATAAATCATTCACCACTATTCTACGCTCCACGAAATCAGTCCATCGTACCTTCCGTACGGTATTCATCAGTCTCAATAATTCTGCCTGCCGGCTCCACTTCGGTATTGTTCAACTGCACCTCTTCTGCATATCGGCTCACACTCAAAATCACCCCGATATAGAAACTGGTGATAATAATTGAAGTACCACCCTTGGATATGAGTGGTAAGGTCTGTCCAGTCACAGGCAACAGTCCCACAGCCACACCCATATTAGTCAAAGCTTGTAACACCATCATGATACCAAATCCCAAGACGAGGTAAGCCGGGAAGAACCGTCGGCACTTCTGCGCTATACGTCCGCAACGAATCAGCAATGAGAAATACAGGAACAGCACAAACACCCCTCCTATTACTCCCAACTCCTCGAAAATGATGGCATAGATAAAGTCGGACTCTGCATGCTGCAGGAAGTCACGCTGCACAGAGTTGCCCGGACCACGACCTATGACATTTGAATTTGCAACAGCAATCTTTGCATATGTCGTCTGGGAATTCTTATCGTTCAACAGATTGCGCAAGTCGTTCTTGCTCATATTCGACGAACTATCTTCCGTACCTCCATATCGGAACAGTCGTGCTGCAACAGTCGAGATACGTTTTCCACCAGGGAAGTTACGTTGCACTTTCTCAGGCAACGTCATCAATATTCCAATATAAAGTATGCCAGCAGCAAGCAGTCCTATACCACCCTTGAACATAAGATCCAGAGGTACGTGGGCAATAAACATCATCAGAACGATGACAAAGAAAAGCATCGCAGCCGTTGACACGTTATCGATAAAGATAAGTCCACACACCACACAAGTCATAGCACTCACAACAGTGAAAGCCATTGAACGTTTTCCCTTCATAGCTCCCACCACCACATGGGTCTTACCTCTCCGTTCCACCACCTTCTCCGTTTGAGTCTTTGCCAGAACAACAGCAGCCGACATGATAAGTGCCGCCTTTGCTATTTCCGAAGGTTGGAAACTGATACCCATAATCCGAATCCATCGGTTCGTATCGTTCAGTTCACCTCCACCAAGTCCCATAGCAGCTATCAACAACAATATGATAGCCATAGGCAACAGTGCGAAAGGCAACAACATAAACCACTTGCATGGTATATGGTGAACAAGAAGGATGACCACCAGTCCGACCAACAGGAAACCAGCCTGACTCACCATCGGAGTCCAGTGGTGAGCTCCCTCGAATGTCAGACGTGAAGAAGCACTATAGACCTCGACCAGCGAAATCATGCAAAGGAAGAAGTATATCATCCATACCCCTTTATCTCCCTTGAACACACTGCCGTGTATTATGTCGGAAAAGAGTTTTGCCATCAGTTTATAGGTTTTTTACACATTCTTTGAATTGTTCACCTCTGTCCTCCATATTCTTGAAGAGGTCGAAACTTGCACAACACGGACTAAGCAGTACACAACTTCCAGGTTTTGCCATCTTGTAACACTCATCCACACAATCTTTCATTGAGCGCACATCCACTATGGGCAATCCGAACGAATCGAACGCAGCATGCAGTTTCGTATTATCCACACCCAGGAATACCAGTCCTATACACTTCTCGCGTACCAGGTCGAAAATCTCCGAGTAATCATTTCCTTTGTCCTTACCTCCCAAGATAAGTACGGTCGGCTGAGTCATACTTTCCAGTGCATACCAACAGGCATTCACATTTGTAGCCTTCGAGTCGTTGATGAAATCGACACCTCTCACACGTCCTGCTTTCTCCAATCTGTGTTCCACACCTGCAAAATCACTCAGACCCTTACGTATCTGTTCGTTCGACACTCCGGCTATATCTGCCGTGATAGCAGCAGCCAGACTGTTATACAGGTTATGTTTTCCACGCAGAGCCAACTCCTCCTGTTCCATATTGAACGGCATAGGCTCTTCGACAACGAACTCCTTATCCTCGATATATCCGATGGAACCGAGTTCCTTATACTCACTGAACGGATAGAGACGTGCCTTCAGGTTGTACTTTTTCAGTTCGGCAGCTACTATCGGGTCATCATTCCAGAACACAAACGCATCCTGTTCAGTCTGGTTCTGAGTGATACGCATCTTACTGTCCACATAATTCTGCATCTTGAAATCGTAGCGATCCAGATGATCAGGGGTTATATTCATCAGAATGGCGATATCTGCCTTGAATTCGTACATATTATCCAATTGGAAACTACTCAACTCTATCACATAGTAGTCGTAATTGTCCTCAGCGACCTGCAGAGCCAGACTGCTTCCGATATTTCCTGCCAATCCAACGTTATATCCAGCCTCTTTCAGAATATGGTAAATCAGAGAGGTCGTAGTGGTTTTACCGTTCGAACCGGTGATACATATCATCTTGGCATTGGTATATCTGCCTGCAAACTCTATCTCAGATATAATAGGAGTACCCTGCTGTTTCAGTTTCATCACCATCGGAGCATTCTCTGGTATACCCGGACTCTTAATCACTTCCGTAGCATTGAGTATGAAAGGTTCGGTATGCTGACCCTCTTCCCACTGAATATCATAGCTATTGAGCAGGGCTTTGTACTTATCTTTTATCTTGCCCATATCGCTCACAAACACATCGAAGCCTTTCTTCTTTGCCAACACAGCCGCACCGGCTCCGCTCTCAGCTGCTCCTAACACTACAATTCGTTCCATCTTATCTTATCTTTAGAGTTATTATCGTTATTGCTGCAAGAAGGATTGTAACAATCCAGAAACGTGTCGTAATCATCGACTCAAACAGAAGTCCCTTCGGACCCTTTATCAGGTACTTCACTCCGGGTTCCATCTTATGACGGTAGTGGTCGTGGAACGGTGCCCTCTTGAACACCCTCCATTTCTCACCTCGTTTATTTCCTTTCTTTGCATAATATACCTGCACCATGACCGACACACTCTCCATCAGGAATATTCCACACAATATCGGCAACAGGAGTTCCTTATGAATGACTACTGCCGTCACAGCTATGATTCCACCGATGGCAAGACTACCTGTATCACCCATAAACACCTTGGCGGGATACACGTTATACCACAGGAAACCAACCAAAGCACCCACGAACGCACATAGGAACACCACCACTTCTTCACTTCCAGGTATATACATCACGTTCAGGTAACTTGCATACTGTACGTGACCAGACACATATGCCAATATACCTAGTGCCGTACCTATGATAGCAGAGTTGCCGGCACACATTCCGTCCATTCCATCGTTCAGATTGGCACCATTCGACACTGCTGTAATCACAATCGTCGTGAACAGCACGAAGAACAACCATCCACATGCACGCTTAGCTTTTCCACTGGGCAGGAAACCGAACAACTCGTAATAGTCAATATTGTTATTCTTGCAGAAAGGCACTGTAGTTACAGTACTCTTACGAGCCTCACTCTTGTGGTAAACCATCTTCTCCACACCTATTTCCTCTACTACATTCTCACGCACCACAGCCTGCGGACTCAGCCACAGAGTCACACCTACTATACAGCCGAACAACAACTGTCCCAGCATCTTGAACTTTGGTGACAGACCGTCCTTATTTCCTTTCAGCTTTATCTTATCATCGATAAAACCGAGCATTCCGAAGAAGAGAGCCGTAGCAATCAGCAGCAGCACATACACATTCGACAGACTGCCGAACAACAGTGCCGGTACCAAGATTGCAGCCAGAATGACGATTCCACCCATACTTGGCACATCCTTCTTCTGTACTCCATACGGGTCTATGTCTGCCGAACGCGCACCCTCGATAAGCGTCTTCTTGTGCATGTACTTAATGAAATACTCACCTGCCCACATTGAGATGATGAGCGACACAATCAGTGCCATCAGCGAACGGAACGACACATAGGCGAACATACCCATTCCAGGTATGTCAAATTCCTTCAGATACTGGTTCAAATAGTAAAACATTTTCTTATCTCTTCTTTATCGTCAAAATGGTGTTTCACACCCTTAATAATCTGATAATCCTCATGTCCCTTTCCAGCCACGAGCACCACATCTCCTTTCTGAGCCATCATGCATGCAGTCTTGATAGCCTGTCGGCGATCAACAATGGTCAGTACTTTTCCCGATTGTTCCTCGGTGATACCTGCAAGCATATCGTTCAGAATATCTTCCGGTTCTTCGAAACGCGGGTTATCACTTGTCAGAATCACCTTATCACTCTGTCTGGCAGCCTCCTTTGCCATCAGCGGACGCTTACCCTTATCACGGTTACCACCGGCTCCACATACCGTTATCACCTGAC
The DNA here is from genome assembly GCA_902774005.1 of uncultured Bacteroidales bacterium. Lineage (GTDB taxonomy): Bacteria > Bacteroidota > Bacteroidia > Bacteroidales > Bacteroidaceae > Minthosoma. Next base: position 97,771 of record CACYGK010000011.1, read on the forward strand.
CCTTACCCTGCAGCACTCCGTGAATAGCATTCAGCACATTCTCAAGAGCATCGGGTGTATGGGCATAATCGACAATAGCTGTGAATCCCTTCGGACTTCTCAAAGCCTCGAACCTTCCGTTCACCGGTTTCATCGCACTCAAATGAACCAGAACCTCCTCTTCATCCTTACCCAGCATCAGTGCAGCACCATACACAGCCAGCAGATTGCTGACATTGAATTTTCCTATGAACTGCACATTCACCTCCTTGCCATTTATATTAAGAAGCATACCGTCGAAATGACATTCAATGATTTTTGCCTTGAAATCAGCAGGACTCTGTACGCTGTAAGTCTTCACTGTGGCAGCTGTATTCTGAGTCATCACCAGTCCGTTCTTGTCGTCAATATTCGTTATTGCAAACGCATCCTTCGGCAGACGGTCGAAGAAGAGTTTCTTTGCCTTGATATAATTCTCAAATGTCTTGTGATAATCCAGATGATCACGTGTTATATTCGTAAACAGACCACCGGCAAACTTCAGTCCACCTATTCTGTTCTGCACAACCGAATGACTGCTCACCTCCATGAACACATACTCACATCCTGCCTCAACCATCTTTGCCAGCAGGGCATTCAGAGTGACAGGGTCAGGAGTAGTATGATCTGTCGGAACAGCCTCACCGTTTATCTGGTTCACCACCGTAGAGAGCAATCCCGCCTTATGTCCCATTGCCATGAACATATTATACAGCACGGTTGCAATAGTAGTCTTGCCGTTCGTTCCCGTCACACCCACCAACTTCAACTTCTCAGTAGGATTGCCGTAGAAATTAGTTGCAATCTGCCCCACCACCTGTTCAGTATTCTCCACTCTCACATATCCTACGCCCTTCACCTCTTCAGGCATTTCTTCACATACTATGATGCTTGCACCTTGCTCAATAGCCTTACCGATGAACGAATGTCCGTCCACGGCAGTTCCCCTCACAGCTATAAACATCTCGTCCTTACCCACATTTCGTGAGTCTATATTCACTCCCTTCACGTCAATGTCCATGTTTCCTCTGTGTTCCAGGACCTTTACGCCGTTAAGCATTTCTTGCAGTTTCATAAGCATCAGTATTATAGATTGTCAAATCAGTTCAATTCTATCAGTATCGTCTGTCCGGGTTCAAGTTTTTTTCCGGCATCTATACTTTGTTTCCTTACCACACCACGTCCTTTGCTTCTCACCTTCAGACCTCTTGATGCCAATTCATACACGGCATCTCTGGCACCCATTCCTATCACGTCAGGAACCGACATTTCATCGTACTTTTCCACATTGCCCTCCACATTTCCTTTCTGTATTCCGAGCGTAGCAAGCACCTTATCCGACGACTTGTCTACACCCACCTTCACATCCGGTACGAACACAGCCGTTGAGTCCTGAGCCAACTTCAGATTAGTAGTCACATCCTTGCTATATACCCTCTGTGCAATCTTCGAGAATACCACACCTGCCTGTCCACCACCACTGGCTACATAATATGAGTGACGTATAGCTACGATACATGTATATTTCGGGTCTTCCGACGGGTAATAACCACAGAAGCTGACCAGGTGCTCGTTCTTTCCACCCTTATATCCGCTACCGTTCGACACCTGAGCCGTACCTGTCTTACCCGACACGTGGAAATACGGATTACCGGCTTTCTTTCCCAGACCTTCCTTGTCGCACACCACCCTCTGCAGAATAGTCTGCATATCTTTCAGGGTTGACTGTTTGCAAATCTTGTCCTTAATCACCTCTACAGGGAACTCCTCAACCAGTTCACCGTCCTTCTCTATTCCCGTCACGAATCTCGGTCTCACCATCTTTCCGTTATTAGCTATCGCATTATAGAAAGTCACCGTTGAAATGGGCGGAATCTGTGTTTCATAACCTATCGACATCCACGGCAGAGCAGTAGCCGACCAGTTCGTACTCTGTCTGTAACCGCCGAACCTGTCTTTCTGCGGCATACGTATACGTGGGTCGGCAGCACCGTTGAACGGCAGACCGAGCGGAGTACCTATTCCTACACGTCGCAGACCCTCCACGAACTTCTCCGGTTGGTTATGGTAATACTTGTCAATCAGTTTGCTCACACCTATATTCGATGAGAACATCAGTACGTGCGGTACGTCAATCGTTCCGTAACCACCTCTGGTAGCCCAGTTATGGTCCTTCATCAGTGCCCCGTACATATTACATACACCACCTCCGGTCTCGACCCAGTCCGTCACCTTGATATATCCGTCGTCAATACCTACCATTATCGAAGCTGTCTTGAACGTAGAACCCGGTTCCATCAGTGATGCAAGAGCATAGTTACGAGCCTCGTAGAAATTTCCGTCGTCATATCTCTGCAGATTCACGATAGCCTTCACATTGCCGGTCTTCACCTCCATCAGTACCACCACACCCATCGACGCACTCAGTTCCTGCATCTTCTGTCGCAGCGCACTCTCACATATATCCTGCATACCCACATCGATGGTGCTCACCAGGTCATATCCGTCCACCGGTTCCTGATCAATGATATCGAGATACTTCGACAACACCTTCTTGTGGTGCTTCTTTCCGGGTACACCTCTCAGCAGCGAGTCGTAAGCCAGTTCCAATCCCGAACGGGCACTGTCCTTAGCACCGAACATCTCTCCGAGCGTACGTTTTGCAAGCGAACCGAACGGTTTGTTTCTATTGTTTCTTTCCTCTATCGAGAGTCCGCTCTGGTATCTGTTCTTCAGGTTGAATACAGGCAGTTTCAGAATCTCATTATATTGTATATAATTCAGAATCACACTCTTGCATACAGGCCAATAGCGTCTTTTCTCCGTCAGTCCCTTCATCATGTGAGCCCTATATTCATCCTCGGTAAATCTCGGACAGATACGTGCCAGTCCGCTACAGATAGTATCCATGTTAGCCCTCCACATCGAGTCCTTCTCAGCCATCCCCTTCTCGTCATATTTCCTGCTCACACGTTTCCCCTGACTATTGAGCGAATCCTTATAAGTTATACCCGACAAGAAATCGATATACAGTTTATAATCCGGCAGACTGCTTGCCATCAGCTGTCCGTCAGCCGACAGGATATTACCTCTGACCGGAGCCATCACCAGAGTGTCCGACACACTTACTGCAGCCACTCTTTCCCATGTCTCCCTTTCAACCGTTGCCGTATAGAGAGCCCTCCAAACGATAAGCACACAAATCAGCAGCGCACCAATCACGATGGCTGAAAACCTTCCTGTAATATATTTCTTGTCAAACTTCATTGTCCTTACACATTATTTATATATATAAGCAGAATTCCCTCAACTATAAACTATAAACTATACCGTCGGTTCCCCTTCCTCCTCCGGTTCTTCCTCCTGTATCACCGGTTCCGGATTATCTCCGTTCGTCTTTATCAGATAAGGTGGAGTCGTCGGATTATGCAGCGTACTGTCGTTTGTCTGTCTTATCAGGTTCTCTATATTCGACTGTCTGGTGAAATTCATCAGTTCGCTCGACTGAGTCATCACGTTATACTTCACATCCTGCAGTTTCGTTCTCAGTTCGTCAATCAGAATAGCATCCTGCTGACTCGAATATCTGTTTGCCGTATAGAGCAGCATGAGCACAACACAGAAGATAACGAACAGAATCTGTTTCAGGAAAAACTTACTACCCAGAATATCACCACCCAGAATCGACTTGAACGACAGTTCACCCATGTCGTCCTCATCCACATACTGGTTGATGGCATCCAGTGCTTCCTTGTGTTCGCCCTCTTCCTCCTTCAGTTCCTCAAGCTCCTCATCCAGAATTTCTTCCTTGTCCTTGCTCATGTTGTTTTATATTTTCGTTTCACATCATACATCTTACATCTTCTCCGCAATTCTCAGTTTCGCACTTCTGCTTCTCGGATTCCGTTCTATCTCCTCCTGACTCGGCAGCGTCACCTTGTTCAGCATTCTCAGCGGCGTACTTACCTTTCCGAAGAAATCCTTCTCCACATCGCCCTCCACATTTCCTGCCTTCATCATATTCTTCACGATTCTGTCCTCCAACGAGTGATAAGTTATAACTACCAGTCTGCCACCCGGTTTCAGCAGTTCCACAGCTGCGTTCAGCATATCCTTCAGAGCCTCCAGTTCACCGTTCACCTCTATTCTCAGAGCCTGAAAAACCTTAGCCATATCCTTCTTCTCCCTGTCTCTCCCCACCAGCGGAGTAGCCACCTCAATCAAGTCACCTATAGTCTTCAGTTCTTTCGTCTTTCTTGCGTTCACCACTGCGGCAGCCAGTCGTCGGCTCTGTTTCAGTTCGCCATACAGGTAAAACACATCAGCCAGTTCCTTCTCTCCATAGCTGTTCAACACATCGGCTGCTGTCTTGCCAGCCCTCTGGTTCATCCTCATGTCCAGTTCGCCATCGAAGCGGAACGAAAAACCTCGGTTACTGTCATCGAAATGATGCGAACTGACACCCAGGTCAGCCAGCAGACCGTCAATCTGCTCCACACCGTAGTAACGCATGAAATTTTTCAGAAATCTGAAATTCGACCTCACAAACGTGAACGCCTCCGACCCCACTATATTCTGTTCTGCCTCAGCGTCCTGATCGAACGAGTACAGATGACCTCCGTCAAGTCTCGACAAAATCTCCCGTGAATGTCCGCCGCCGCCAAAAGTGACATCAACAAAGACGCCTCCCTTGCCTATATTCAGTCCATCCACACTTTCCTTCAGCAACACCGGAACGTGATAACATCCGTCAACCATTATGTATCTCAGAAACTGTATTTACCCCTTTCGCCTCAGCTCTATCCGAGCATCGGGTCGCCACCGAGCAAGTCTTCCATCTCCTGACCCAGACCGTCACCCTCTTCCATCACTTTGTCAAGTGCATCCTTATCCCACACCTCTATTCTCTCGTCCACAGCCAGGAAACGTACGTCAGACTTAATGCCGGCAAACTCCAGCTTGCGCTTACCTATCAGAAATCGTCCGTTACTGTCCAGTTCCACCAGTTCTGCATCAGCTACGAAACGCCTCAACATCATCTGGTGTTTACTGTTATATCGGTTCAGTCTGCTCTTCAGATCGTCCAGTTCGCTATTCCATTCCGATTCGGGGTACAACACCAGGCAGTGCTGAAACAAATCATTTCGCAAAACCAGACGTTCTTCACCCGCACTTTCCAAAGTGCGACGCAACGGAGCAGGAAGAAACACCCTTCCCTTCGCATCTGTTTTTGCCGTGTAATCCCCTATAAATCGCATATTTGCCGAGTTTTAACTTGACTTCAAACTGAACGTCGGCACAAAGGTAATAAAATTCCCCACTTTTCCCCACAAAATATTCAATTTTTTTTCAAAAAAAATTTCAGCACCCCATCAGAGTGCTGAAAAAACTATAAAATTGCCTACTTAACTCCTAACTCCTAACTACTCCTTCACCTCTTCAAATTCCACATACGTTCCTTCGTCATCTGCAAAAATCTTCTGTTCCTCCTTCTTCTTGTCTTTCGAAGAACGGTACCGTTGTTGCCGTTCGCGTGTAGAATGGAACCTGCTGCTACCCGGATACCTGCCCGTGAGCATATACCACAGATTCAGCACACCACCCACAACCATCGACACCATCCATAACGCAATGATGCCTATCAGAAACAAAACCAGTATAAACGGAAACAGAATACTCATCACTTATCTTTTTCTATCTTTAATCAAAAAATCTCCATTCCATCGAAGCAAAACATACTGTCCATGCGCCTTATTCCTTCTTTGGCAACACCGAACGCACGATACCCAGAGCCACATAGAAGCCAATCGAAACGGCAGCACCCTTGCACAACTCATGCCACACAAATCCGCTTACTACACCCTTCACTGCGTACGCAGCTAGAATCAGTAATACCACTATGACGAACACCTTCTTCGTCTTGTTGTTCTTACCGTTCTTCTTGAACTTCAACGAAATCATCGGCACCTCACAAATCAAGAGCAACGAAGCCAGAATCATGAAAGCAAACAGGAACGCAGCATTGAAATGCGGACCCGTCAGCCAAGGTTCACAACTCGAAATCAACGAACCCCAGAAAATCGCATTTGCAGGGGTCGGCAGTCCGATGAAATCGGTATGCTGTCTCTCGTCAATATTAAACTTAGCAAGTCTGAGAGCACTGAAAGCAGCCATGATAAAAGCCGTGAACGGCATCACGTTGAACCAGAACTCCGAAGCCATCCACTGAGGATAACTCACATGATTAAACAACGTGAACAACATAGCCGAAGGAGCCACACCGAACGTAACCACATCAGCCAGCGAATCCAGTTCAATACCCAGTCTGCCCGACTTACCTAGTGCACGAGCTACCATTCCATCGAAGAAATCGAAGAAAGCACCACCCAAGATAAACATAAACGCAAGCGTATGTCCGTGATGGAAAGCACAATACGTAGCAATGCACCCGCAAATCAGGTTGCAACAAGTAAATATATTCGGAATTGAAAACATATCTTATTTCAGTTTTGCAATCAGAGTCTCGTCACCCACCGTAGCCTGTCCCATCTTCACCAGCACCTCGCTGTCCAGTGGCAGATATACATCCACACGACTGCCGAACTTGATGAAACCGAGGTGATCATCGATAAAACACTCGTCACCCGGTTTCGAATACGTCACGATGCGTCGTGCCATCGCACCCGCAATCTGTCTCACCATCACCTCCACACCGTGCGGAGTCTTGATAATCACCGTCGAGCGTTCATTCTCCGTACTTGCCTTCGGCAGGTAAGCCTTCATGAAATTACCCTTATGATGCGCCACCTTCAGCACCTTACCCTCACACGGAATCCAGTTGGCATGCACATTAGTGAGCGACATAAAAATCGAAATCATCAGTCGGCGATCATGGAAATATTCCATCTCGTCAACCTCCTGGATCACCACCACATGTCCGTCAGCAGGAGCCACAATCGACTTCGTCGTAGGACCTTGGAACATACGAATCGGACAACGGAAGAAATTCAGCAGAATACCATATACTACTGTAGCGGCAGCCACGATAACCCATCCCCACCAAGGCAGATGACCATGCAGTCTCCACACAACACCCAGCAATGCAACATACAACACACCGCACAACACCAACGAACTCACACCCTCATGATGTAAGCGGATTTTATTTCTCCTCTTGTTGTGAATTATCGGTTTTTTCTTGCCCATAGTATTCAATATCAGCGCAAAGTTAGTAAATAAATGACATTCCACGCAAAACTTTAGGTCAAAAAAAACTTTTTAAACTCAAAAAGAAAAAAAATCGCACATTGTACATGGTAAAATGTAAATAATCACTAACTTTGCACCCGCATTTCACAGAATGCCGCCATTGAGAGGCACACTCTGATGCGGATGCTACGAGGATTGTGCTATGGTGTAATGGTAACACTACAGGTTTTGGTTCTGTCATTCCAGGTTCGAATCCTGGTAGCACAACTCAAAAAAGAAACAAAAAACATACAGTGTCGGACTTGTAGCTCAGTCGGTTAGAGCAACAGACTCATAATCTGGAGGTCCCTGGTTCAAGCCCAGGCTGGTCCACATTGAAAATCAGCAACTTAGAAGAAATTCAAGTTGCTGATTTTTTTGTTTTGCGAAAACAATGCGAAAACAATCGGTTTGAGTTCGCCCCCATTTTAAGCAAGTTTTCGCAATCTTATTAGACTGCGAAAACAAATGTGAATGTGCAGATAGCATCCATCCTACAGACCTTCATTCTCTGAAAAGTATTCCCTTGCTAGGTCAATGGCATCTATTCGGAGAGCTTCGTCCTCTTCTTTCAAGACGGCATACACTCCATCAGCCAGCCAGAGCGTCATCAGTTCCTTCTCGTCAACCTTATACAGCTCTGCCAACTTGGGAACCTGGTCACGTCTTACACGTCGAGCTCCCAACTCCATTTTGCTGTACATAGGCATGTCCGTCTCCAGCAATTCTGCTAACTGCCGTTGCTTCAACCCTTGCTCCAGCCTCATTGCCTTAATTTTTGGACCGAACATGCCATAAATTTTTTTATCCTTCATATTCTTTGTATCGTTGTTAGTCATCAATTAAACTTAAACTTCAGGACTTGTCCCGAGCTTGTCCTGTACTTGTCCTGTACTTGCAGGCTCATCCAATCGAGATTGCCACCTCCATTCCTCCGTAGCCCGTACGTATGTACGAGTACCTGTATCCAATCCACCAATAGTAAACTTGTGGTTGTTTGTCAGATATAGGCTTTCTCTATCTTATCTGCTTCTCTATGATGGATATACTTGTCTAAATATTCTATGGTAAACTTACGTTCGTTGCTCATTTTGACGCTTTTTTATATTGGGATGATTCCTATTCCAATTGTTTTCTATATACAGAATCTAAAGTTTGTCCATCTTTATCTTTCCATACAAGCCAACCATTATTACTACTGCCAATGCAGAAGTCGGCAGCAGTACTGGGGCTGGAGAATGTTTTGTCGGATTCCAATAATAATATGTCACCATTGGCAGACGTATATTCTGAAAGAAGCTTCTCGCGTTTGTCTTTCCATGTAAATGATGGAACAGATGATTTAGCAATGGTACTGCCTTTTAATACAGTAAAGCCATTGGCATCATAGAAACCTTTGGCATCACAACCACGCCCTTTTGTATAGAACAGATGTTCTTCCTTTGGCTTTGCCACATCAAATATGTTGCAGCCAATAAAAGAGGTGAGGAACTTCACATCTTCAAAGAACCCTTCCATATCATCCTTCCTGTATTCAGGAAGATTGGGAGCCTTAGGTGTTTGCTTGTTCTCATTCAGAACGAAAGTGTTGGAGACCTTTGCCTCTGCGATTGCCCGATGCTCCAAATATTGCACGTCAGCCTTTGTCATAGCAGCATCTTTCGAAATAAACAGCAAAGCCTTTTGCCAAAACGCTTTCTTGCTATCGTGATCTTTCACCCGTTCACGGAAATTCTCCGTCTCACCAATGTAAGCCTTAGGCTTAGTTGCTTCATCCTCACCCAGCAAGATATAGAATGCAGGTGTCTGCAACTCCTGTCGTTCGTTCAGAATAGAAAGATTAGAACGAGGAATTACATACATCTGGCAAATCTTATTGCTGATGAACACATACTGAGTCCCTTTCGGATCTCCGTCTATCAAATATGTTGTTACTGTTTTGCCCATAATATTATTTCATTTTACCTGATTGTTAATAATCTGTCCAGCATCAATGATGCACTCTCTTACAAATTGACAGGAGAAATACGGGACTTGGAAATAATCATTTGCGATATTTATGAGGTTTCTTACGTCATCTCGACTATATGCCTTAAATGCCATTGTAAACATATTCGTGAACGTAACACGGAGCGTATTTATATCTACTTCAGAACCTGCCAATTTTAGAGCAGCACTGACAACTTTATCAAATAAAAAAGGGTTTTCTTGTAGATTTTGCATAATGTCTACAATCTTATTATCTTCCCTTCTCTTCATCTTTTGGTATTCATTAATAATATATATATCACTCATATCCACACCACGAAAAGAGCAGTTAAAAAGGAACTCGGAATATGCTTCAGATGTTCTGGAATTAGAAAATAACTTAACAAATGTTTCAGTAGAAATTATAGAAATACCAGGTAACATTTTCATTAGCTTAATATCATCAGTAACAAAGAAGCAATTCGGCTTCATGAGCATTGATAGAGAACTGAAGAGCATATCTTTTAAAGGTGTTCTATTTCCATTGTCCATTATAGCTAATACCTGATCTGCTATAACATCTTTACAATGATTATCTATCCATCCTAATAAGTTTTTTATATGTTCCTTTGCATCCGTATCTGCATATTGGCTAAATTGAATTATGTTACCACTCCGTATGGTTTCATACATATCTGCATTTATGTATCGAACGGCAGATTTATACACGCTTTTAATATATTCATGTACTATTGTTGTAATCGCCATGTTTCCTGATATTTCATTTTTGGTTGTTACAGAAAATTCAGCAAAGGTAATAATTGTTGGTAAATCTAGAATAAAAGTCGCATTGCTCGTATCCAATTTACATAGATTGATTTTTTGAATTTCAATTGTACTATTGCTGCAATGAACTTTGAAAGGAGAGAAGAGCAATTTATAGTAACTTGATAACATATTTGAGTTATCAACAAGCTGCATTAGAGCAAGTTCCCCCATTTCATATTGCTCATAAGCCTTCTTTTCTCTTTCGATTGGCGATTCTTGTCCCTGTGACATTTTTTGTAATGCAGCATTTAAACTTTCTACAGGATTATTCATATCAATCTTGAAAAACCTTAGTTCTGGATTACTTCCATTCATGGCTTCTCTAATAATATCACCTGTAAGTTTATAATATTTATTATAGATGCCCACAACTATCAATTTGCTGGCTTCATTTCCAATTTCTATTTCTATAACATCATCTTTTTTTGCATTCATCATCTTTTTTCCAATTTCACCCTCATGCATTGATGCCCGATAAAAAATGCGTTCTCCATCTTTGTCACATAAAGCATACAACCCCTCTTTTGCTATATCATATTCTTTACTTGCAAAAGAAGCGATCAATCCTAATGATGCTTCATAATGATAAAAGTTTCTTAATTCAAAATCATCAGAACTTTTTGCATTATAATATAGTATCTCCGTTGCGGTTTCTAAATAACCATTCTCTGCAAATGCCTGATATGCCAATTTCACATCCTCGCAATTACTATAATACATGCATTTAGCTTTATCTTCAAATCGTTTCAATTCTTCAGGACAAACTCGACCAAGAGTATAAAGATAATTAGCAAAAATACTTACATTATCCGAGTGGCGTCGATGTAATTCAGATATAGTTTCCAGAGCATTTTTGTAATCTGCAACCCTACAATCTAATTTATATTCTATTTGCAGTAATTGGTCATCACATTCATTGCCTGCTTTCCGGTTTTTTACTAATATCCGATACAAATCGGGCGTTTTTTCTTGCATTCTACTAAGCACTGAAAGAAAAACGCGTTGTTTGACATCTACTACATCTTCATTAACAATGGGGCGAAGCATTTCAAAAGCAAGATATGTATTACCGACTTCTGCTAAGATAAGTGCAGCATATGCTTTCATCTCTTCACATAGGGAATCCGTAGAATTAATGAACTTGTCGACATCTATTTTGATATGACTGAAATAATTGCAAAGCTGTAATAGGACCTCTTTATCTGTGCTATTCTCGAATTTGACGTTTGTCAAAGCCGAAAAAGTATCTTTGGAGTTATCAGAATTAATTGAATATGCAATAAATATTGCTTCTTGACTTGCAACTTTCATATTACTATCCGATGCCTTTGCTAACGCCCAACGTAAATGTAGTACGTTATGAGTTTGAATAGACATCATAATAGCGAATCGAAGTACATTATTATCTATCACTTCACTAATAGATACTAAAGATGCAAAAGCTTCTTCGTACCTTCCTGCTAATAATAGCATAGAAGTCTCTATGAGCTGGAAATACGATTTTTGTTCCCCATAATCCTTTCTACTGATAGATAAAAACTTATCAACCCATTTTATATTATGGTCGCATATATAATTCCAATAACAATATAGGCTTTTGATAATTGAGAAACAATCTCTAAGTTCAGTTTTGGAGATATACTCTACAAAAACACTTATAGCATTCTTAGGCTCTTCAAATTTTTTTACGAGCGTTGAGTCAAATGATAGCGCTAAGAAGTTTCCTAATTTATACCTATAAAAAGTAATAATATAGAGCCAATCGTTAAGATTCGAGAAAGAAAGATTACATGGTATCGTGATATCCTC
>CACYGK010000012.1 GCA_902774005.1 uncultured Bacteroidales bacterium
AACTATATAATTACACGCAATGAAAGAGATTACCCACAAACAACTATTACTATCATTTCACCATCGGAGTTTTTGAGATTATCTAATGTAGAATAGTCACATTAAGGTGGTTTCGACTACCGGAAAACAAAAAACACTCGCATCGGGAACCTCCTGGTGCGAGTGTTGTATGTAGCCGACTCAGGTCAGAGAAGATTTCAGAAGTCAATCTGCATATAGTCGATATCGGGCATGGGACCGTTATCGTTGTATAGGCGGATGGTGTTTTGTCCCTTATTAAGATTCAACGTAAGACGGACGGAGCCGTCGCGGAGATCATCGCTTTTGAAACGTTGTCCCTTGCCGTTGTTTGCAGATACGAAGAGGGTGGCTTTATTGTCGAATGAACTGCAACGGATAGTGACATTATATTCACCATCATGCTGTACGAATACATCGCGCCATTGGAGGTCGTTCTCGGGTGCATTTCCCAAGTTGACTGCTTTCATCCCTCCGCTGCATTCAGGGTCGGAAGTGTAGTAGGCTGTTCCGACAGCAAGTGGATTGGATAGTTCCTGATAGCAGCTCAGATATGCTGTCTCTGCTTCGTAGAGTGTACGAGGCAGGCGTTGTTCAGCTTCTAAGCGATAGATGGCACAGCCGTGGGGAGGGAGCTCTGTTGAAAGTTGAGAGTTGAGAGTTGAGAGTTGAGAGTTGAAAAGGTCTTTTGCTTTTACATTTCCACCCAGTTGGAGGTCGGAGAGGGATATGCTTACAGTACGGACGGAGTCGGTAGGGTTGTAAAGGGCTACGGCACGTGTGGTGGAGTTACGGTTAAGGATGTCTTTTACGAGGACGTATGTTCCAGCTGACTGGTCGTGCTGTACGACGTATGCCTGCAGTCCGAGGGGGTCTTGGTTGATGGCAATCAGGTCGCGGTTGGTGAGCAGAGCCAAGGTAGCAGGTTTCAGTTTGGTGAGGTCGCAGCCGATGAGCAAGGGACTGGACATGATGCACCAGATGGCGAAGTGGGTACGGTCTTCGATGTCGGAAAGTGTGCGTCCCACTTCGAGCATATCCATGTCGTTATAGTGTCCGTCTCCTGCGTAGGCAGAGAGGTAGAGGTTCTGCTGTATGATGTCCTTGACGGACGACCATCGGGGAGATATGTCATGGGACATGCGCCATGAAGATGCGACGTCGCTGACCCATGTGCCAGGGTAGTCCCAACGGCATACATTCATGCGGACATCGGTGCGTCCTGTGGCATCGATGGCACGACGGATGGCTGTGTAGCGTTCTTTGGGACTGAGTGCCAGATGGTCGCTGTTGCGGTTGGCACTGCCTCCGCAGAAGTCGATCTTGATGAAGTCGAAACCCAGTTCTCGGAAAAACATGTCGCAGTCCTGCCGGTCGTGACCATAGAGTCCGACACCTTGTGCTATGGAATCTTTGTCGTACCAGTTGCCGCAGGTGTTGGCTCCGGCATCGCTGTAGATACCGGCTTTCAGTCCGAGAGAATGGATGTAGGAAACGACGGACTGCAGTCCGCGTGGAAAACGGGTGGGATGAATGAGCAGACGTCCTGTCTGAGGGTCGCGTCCGCCAAAGAATCCGTCATCTATATTAATATATGTGTAACCCACGTCGTGCAGTCCCTGACTCACCATTGCATCGGCCTGACGCATGATGAGCGAGTCGCTGATGTTGATGCGGTAGGTGTTCCACGAACTCCATCCCATGGTAGGCAGTTCGATGGCAGAGAGAAATGAGGAGTACAGGAAAAATAGCAGAAAAAAACGTCTCATAGTTCGATTGTGAAATGGTAGTTGCCGGAAGTGATGGTCTTTGTCGTACCATCAGGTAGGTAAATTGTGGCTGTGGAGCCTTCGGGGATGGTAACATCCCAATCCCAGAGGTTGTCATTGTACTGCCAATTGCTCTTGATGAGTCCGGCAGCGGAATGGTAGGAGGCTTTGAGATGTCCCAGACGGCGGTCGGGAACAGGACGCATGATGATATGCTTGAATCCGGGCTGTGCAGGGTCGGCAGCTATGCCGGCACAAGTCTCCCAAAGCCACTGACATACGCAGCCGTAGGCATAGTGGTTGAAGCTGTTCATACCTTTAGGTCCCATGCCCTTCTCTTTCATATAACTGTTCCAACGTTCCCAGATGGTTGTGGCACCGTTATCGATGGAATAGAGCCAACTGGGGTTCTTACGCTGGAAGAGGAGTGTGTATGCTACATCTGCCATACCATTCTCTGTGAGTGTCGGCATGAGGATGGAAGTGCCGAGGAATCCGGTCTGCAGACAGTCGCCATATTCATGGAAGTTCTCGCGTAAACGCTGAATCATCTTTTCTTTAATTGAGCCTGTGAAGAGGTTATTGCGTAGGGCGAAGAGGGCCGGTGTCTGCATGGTGTTGAGGATGGCACATTTGAAAGTGCCGTCTTCGTTGAAGAACTGTTCGCGCAGGTACTGCTTTGCCCCCTCGGTCATCTTCTCATAATACGTGACATCTCTCCTTGCTGCACGTGCCATATCAGCCATCATGGCAGCATCGATAGCCCAGTAGGAGGCACCGAGATAGTTCCAGTACACGAGTACATCGGGCAGAGGTATTCCGTTCTCACGTACACGCCCTCCACAACTCTCCATCGGTTCGTAACTGAGCCAGTCTGCCCATTGATAATTGCCGTTTTCATCGGCAAGTACGGCATGATCATACTTCGTTTCGTTGACATGCGCCATATATCGTACCATCGACTCCCAACACTCCTCAATAACGGAAGCATCGCCAAACTGTTTCCAGACAGTCCAAGGTACGATGATACCGGCATCTGCCCATCCCACACGCATGTATTCGTGCGAGCTGGCGCCGTACTGTCCCGGAGGAGCCACACCTGGGAAACCGCCCACTTCACTTTGGGAGTCGCGCAGGTCGCGCAGCCACTTGTGGAAGAAACGGTCGGTATTGGCAAAGAATGTACCGGTCTCGCAGAATACCTGTGTGTCGGCAGTCCATCCCAGACGCTCGTTGCGTTGCGGACAGTCGGTTGGTACACTCAAGTAATTGGAACGCATACCCCAGAGGGTGTTCGAGATGAGTTGGTTTATCAGTTCGTTGCCTGTGGTGATATGACCCGTTTCGATGCTTGGTGTGATGGAACTGACTGGAATAGAAAGAATCTGTTCAATCACGACTTCATCGGTGGCTGTGATGTCGAGGAAGCGGTAACCAAAGAAGGTGCAGCGTGGTGTATACTCCTCTGCTTTCTTATCACCTGCAAAGGTGTAATCGAGACGAATACCGGTCTCATGAATGCGCAGGTTCTTGCGATGGATGCTACCTTCAGGACCGTCCATACCGCGACTCTGGGCACCATTGCCGTCGTTTAGCAGTTCGGAAGGCAGACAGGTCAGTCGGGTGCCCTCCTTGGCTTTGAAACGGAAAGAGGGTACGGCGGCACAGTTCTGTCCGAAATCAATAACGAGGTGTTCACCGGGACGAATGACCATTGACCATTGACCATTGAACATTGGACGTTGGTATTCGCGGTCGATGACTATTTTTCCGTAGGCATCGTCGGTGGCGCCTTCGATTTTAGAATATACGTATGCACACTGGGGTGCGAGATCCAGTTCACGAAGCTGGTATATCTCGGCTCCGCATGTGGGTACTATCACACCTTTAAATTCTTTGTTAACTTCAGGAGTAGAAAGCAGGGAAGACCCGGAAACGGGTGACGGGATGCGGGCATCGTATTCTTCACCGTCGAAGATAGCAGCATGCTTCACGGGACCTGCAATACCGGCTTTCCAGTTTTTCGTATCAGTACCATAGCGGCGTGTCGTGCCGTCGGCGAAGGTCAGTTCGAGTACTCCACGGAAGGCACATTTCTGCCCGTACATACCATTAGAACCCCTGGGTGTCATGATTTTATCTGCCCACCAACCGGGTGTCACCTGTGCAGCGAGGGTGTTCAAACCACCCTTCTTGGTCTGGAACTGCTTGGTGACATCATAAGTAAACGAATACTTCGTGCGACTATGATGCGAAAAACCGGGGCGTAGCACTTCGTTACCGATGCGCTTGCCGTTAACGTAGAGTTCGTTAACACCCAGACTCGTAGTCATCCATACTGCTTTCTTCACTTTCTGGTCGTTAACAATACTCGTCACGAACCAGTTGGCACCGTCGGCTGCACGTGTAGGTTCGCTGACACGTCCTGTAACCACAGGAGCATCAACCACACTAATCCATTCCGACTCGTTCCAGGCATCGTCGGACAGTGCCTCGGTAAGTTGAGCCTTAGCATTCAACACTACCAAACTCAAACAAAACAAAAACTGAATTTTTTTCATTGTATATTCTGGTTACAGGTTATTCTTATAGGACCGTCATGCAGATTGACATCGACTAACTGATGACCGCCGCGTACATAAACGGATAATGGTTTACCTCCCTGTTCCACTTGTCTGACGGGACGGGAAGGGAGCATAAGAGTCAGTGGATGTACGAAGAGCGACGGGGACAAGGAGGTATGCAGGGTGATGACGGTAGTGCCGTCCTGATTGCTTATGGAGAGTGTGGTATTGTCACGTTCACGGATGTAAGCTGATACGTCGCATAGCGGTGCTATCCACAATCTGTCCTGGCGGTCGCTGATATAATCGAAGAAATACCAAAGAATCTGAGGATCGGAGAAATGGTCGTAACCCCGAGATATGCCGTGAGTCATGGTCACTCCCCACTCACCATGGGTGATGAGAGAATCGATGTAGTTCTGCAGGAAAGGTAATGTACGTTTTGAACCTAACGACATCTGAAAGGTGCGGCTACCCACTCGATTCTGTTCGCAGAAAACAACGGTGGAATCGGACTTATTATTGCCAGGATAGACAAAGGTGAGGGGACGGATTCCCAATTCTGCCTGCAGGACAGAGTCGTTGAGAAAAACCTCGCGATAGAGTTCGTCGGAACTGAGACGGGTGACGGCACGGTGTTCCCATCCGTGACTGGCTATCTCCTGTCCGTCGGCTGTCATCTCACGAATCATATTCCATGTCATGACGGGTGTGCCGTCGGTATGATCAATGCGGTCTTGTTTGGAACGTATGATACCCCCCACCTTCGAACCGATAATGGCGAAGGTGGCTTTCAGACCGCGACTTTTCAGTTGCGGAAAAGCCAGAGTGTACTGGTCGAGTAGTCCGTCGTCGAAAGTAAGGGAAAGTGCAGCCTGCCTTCCTCCATAGTATGGGGCGATAGTGACCTGCTGACCAAAAACGGACAACGGGAAACAGAGGAAGAAGGACAGGAGGCAGAATTTCATTATCTTATCATTTGCAGTTTGCCGTCAACGATGTACAGTCCGCTGTCGGGTGACGATACCGGTATGCCGGAGAGTGTATAGATACGTGAGGGAGTGGACTTCAGTTCGGGAATATCAATATGGGCAGGAAGAAGAGGTGAGGCATCGCTAATCATTATCTTATATATGAATATACCACCATTGATACACACGAACTTCATGTCCTGTGGTTCGGTATATGTGTCGCGATACCACCATACATTCTTCTGACGCGAATAAGAAGCCGTGCCACCCTGAATGCAGTCGAGGTACTGTTCGCACATGGTGTCGTAGGTGATTCCACGTTCTTTCGAACTGTTGGCTGTGACGGCTTCGATGGTGATGTACTGTCCCGGTTTTACCTTGGGAATTATGAGATATATACCACCTGCATACAGACCGATGTTTTTGCCCGGGTCGATGGTGGCACGATTTGAATTGGCTGTAAAGAACAGTCCTTCGGTTTCTGGAAACTTATACCCGTCGGAAGTTTTCAGTTCGGTAGGCGAAGTCCACGAACCGCTGTAGCGGTAGCCCCATGCATTCAGTGCTGCCCATTTTGAGTCTGCTTCAATCTTTGCAACACTCTCACTGCTCCACGGAGTGGTGAAGTCCCACATACGTTCAGCCTCAACATCTATATCGGTATCGCTGGCAGGTCGGGGTCTGGGTGCATCGACTTTCTCACCGTCAACGAGATTCAGATCTACGAGTTTGTTGTACATCATCTTACCCAGATACTCAGTAGCTGGTCCGTCGAAATGGAGGTTGTCGCTACGAAGGGTGACATCACTCATATCTATATAATACACGTTGGGAACATCCTTTGCCACTTGCAACTGTGCCTGTTCGACCTTTGCGTTGTACTGTGTGGAGTTATGGCAGATGGTACCGAAGATGAAAGGAAGGGTGAGGTCGGACTCATCACCTGTCACCTGATAGATGGCATTGCGCATAAAGGCAATCATCGTCTTGAAGTTGGTGTAGTAGGACCCTGAAGCATTGCGGTCGCTCTCACCCTGATGCCACATAATGGCTTTTACGTCGTAGCCGCCTTCGATAGCAGCGAGGGTACCGTCAACGAGTGATGCGAAACCCTCGGTAAGATTCTTGGTGAGGGAGTTATAGTTCTTGAATTCCTCCTGAGTAATGTCATCACCCTTATATGCAAAATGAGTCTGCATCCATTCTGCATCGGCATACCATATAGGCAGTTTTTCGGCCGTTACTCCGGGTGCGATGGCAGTACCACCATAAGCACATTTAATGGCGTAGAAGTTCTGGGAAGATGCTTGGTCGATCCAATAATTGGCAACGTCGCAGAAAGCATAGCGCTCACCGCTGTAGAAGGTGCGAGTACCGAAAGTACGTTTCGACGGATTTCCGCATATACTTGCCCACTTCAGATGGGTGTAGGGTGACGACGGCAGACTGCCGTTGTTCATCATGTATGCAGGAAGGTTCTGGTTAAACTCGCGACCGTCAGCATTGGACTGACCCGCATAAAGGAAAACACTTTTCTGCGCTGCGACTGTCACAGCTGTGAGCATCAGCGCAAGGAGGATAGGTAAACGTTTCATGTCTGGTGATTGGTTAGTTTCTGTTGCAAAGGTAAAGTCTTTCAACGAGATACAGGTACTATCATGTAACAATCATGTGCGATTTTGTATCATTTCGACCAGGCGATCGCTGGTGCCGGTTACGACCTTTCGGCAGAACATACGACCACTTTCAATAAGACGAGAATAGTCGGTTTCATCGAGGATTTTGATCATTCCGTGGTAGTCGATGAAATGGAGCGGAGTGAGGTATGGGAGTCCGGGATAGTTGGAATCGGTGTGGAGAAGTCCCTGAGTGGCGAAGGGGGAGTTGAAGATGATAGTCTGAAGGCACATCTCGGAGGGTACGAAACTGGTCTGAAAGTAGCGGCGAAGAGGTTCTTGACGGAGTTTTTCGACTACGTAACGGGCACAGTCGGGAGTGATAGCCCAATAGTCGGAACCCTTGTAGATGTCGCATGGAACGCCGTCGATAAGTACCTGTGGCGGTTTATGGAAGAGAGGTTTCATCAACCAGCGGGAAGCTACGATGAACTTATTTTTGAGCCATTGGTTGCGCCAGCGGAGATCGCGAAAGAAATGGTAGTGGGTGATATAGTCGGGCTGGAGATGACCTGCTGTCATGTTATAGCCTGCGATAAACTGACGTTCGGGATTGTCGTTGAAGAAACGGACGATACGCTCGGGTGACCACAGGGGGTAGTCTTGTCCGGAGAGACAGACAATATGACTATAGTCCTCACCACTCTGAATGACGGCAGAGAGCAGTTCGCGATGGTACTCCACCTGACTCCAGCCTCCCCAGCTGATCCAATGGCGCGGAACGAAGTAAACCTTTCCTTCGAGAAGGCTGTGGAAGGGACTGTCATCGATTTTTGCATCGACATGAACATAGAAGTCACCGTGGTCGGAGAGACGCTCTACAAGCCTTAGAAGATGGGGGGCATCGGTATAGGCAGAGATGATATATGCTATTTTTTTCATCAGAAAACGGATGTTTGTTGCAAAGTTATAAATAAAATTCGTACCTTCGCATGCAAAAGAGAAAAAATGAAGAAACGCAATAATGCTTTCGACCTGCTTTGTGGCATCTGTATCGTCCGTATGGTGATGAATCACATCACTGGTGCTTGCGGATTTGCAAGCGCTGACTGGTGGGTACCGGTGATGGACTGGAGCTATTTCTTCATGTCGTTCTTTTTCTTTAAAGCCGGTTATTTCAACAAGACGGTCGATGGCAATTCGAAGGAGTTCTGCAAGAAGAAATTCAAGCAACTGATGATTCCCTACATGGTTTGGGGTGCGATAGGAAGTGCCATCTTCTTCTTTTTTGTATGGTTCATCCTCGACCCGAAGAATACGGTTGTAAAACAATTGCAATGGCAACACATCTGGGAGACGAGCATGTTCTACGGCAATCCACCCTGCTGGTTTCTCTTCTCGTTTTTCCTTGCATACATTTTCGCCCACCTGATATCGAAACTGCCTCCCCTGCTGCGCATCCCGATACCAAAGGCTATGCAGTGGCACCATCACAAGGCTGTAGTGAACGTGAAGGCGCACTGGCTGATACTGGTGTTCCCATGGATCAGCTGGTGGCTATGGAGTAAGGGCAACCCGCTGTGGCTGAGTATGAGCAATGTGTTCATAGGCATATACCTGTTCTACTTGGGCAGATTGTGGCATTTCGCTATGGAGAAGATGGGCAGGAAGGTGACGGTGGCACTATCGTTGGTGATGGTGGCTGTGTTCGTATGGCTGAACTGGAGATACGGAGGGAAATATACGATGTCGGAAAACCGCTGGGAAGGTGATGCGTTGATAATCATCACGAATATAACGCTGTCGCTCTGCGGACTTTCAGGACTGCTCCTCTCGGTGAAGATGCCGAGAATTCCGGTGGTGAACTTCATAGGTGAGCACTCGATGGTTTTCTTCGTGGCTCATTATCCGATAATAAACTTCTACAAACTGGTGCGCTCAGCCAATGTCAAGTCGCTTCGGGGAAACTGGGACGACTTCACAATCCTGACGGTGGTAATCTTCGTCATCTGCTTCCTTCTGGTGGCATACGTGGAGAAAGTACCTTGGCTCAGCGGACGGTTTCGCTCAAAGAGCGAAGTTAAAAGTTAAAAATTAAAAGTTAAAAGATATTAGGATGAATATCGCTATCATCATTGCAGGCGGTGTAGGCAACCGCATGGGACAAGACATTCCGAAGCAGTTTATCAACGTACATGACAAACCCGTACTGATTTATACGTTGGAGAGTTTCCAGCGCCATCCTCTGGTGGATAAGATCGAGGTGGTATGTCTCGACGGATGGCAGAGTGTAGTGCGTTCATATGCCAACCAGTTCAACATAACGAAGTTGGAGTGGATAGTGGATGCCGGTGGCTCGACCCAGGAGAGCATCCGCAACGGTGTGTACAACCTTGAGGATAAGGTGAGCAGCGATGACAACATAATCATCCATGACGGTATACGTCCGCTGATAGAACCTTCTGTACTGACCGACGTGATAGAGAAGTGTAAGGAGTACGGTAACGGAGTGACGAGCATGCCGTATAACGAACAGATATTCATAGTGAACAAGGAAGATCCGGACACGACGACGGAATACATACCACGTGAGACACTGCGCAGGGTTGCCACTCCGCAGGCTTATAAGTACGGACTGCTGCTGGAGAAATACCGCGAGGCTTTCGCAAAAGGAATCGGTGTCAGCGGTTCGTCATACACCAATACCATGATGGTACTGTTGGGTGTTCGTCTGCACTTTGCAGCAGGTTCGGACAAGAACATAAAACTCACGACGAAGGATGACCTTGAGATGTTCAAGAGTTATCTGACGATGGATAAGGACAATTGGCTGAAATAAACTCATGAACAAGCAGAATCCACTCTACAGGGAAGATATCGGACGCATTCTCTCCGTCCCGGGAATAGAGAGTCTGAGAGGTAAGACGGTACTGATAACGGGTGCCAGCGGTCTGTTAGGTATGCTGATGACTGATGTCCTGATGGAGATGGGTGACGTCAGTATTATAGCCGTAGGAAGGAGCAGGGAGAAAGCCAAGGAGAGACTTGGAGACTATTATGACAGTCCGATGTTCCGTTTCCTGGAACAGGACGTGTGCAAGCCGTTTCCGCAGGACGCGAATGCCGACTATATCCTGCCGTTAGCAAGCAATACCCATCCGAAAGCTTATTCGCAGTTTCCGATAGAAACCGTATGGACAAACGTGAAAGGTGCGGAACACGCCTTGGAACTGGCTGCAAGGTGTGGAGCGACCGTACTCTATCCGTCGAGCGTGGAGATATATGGCAACGCAAGAGGTGAAGACATCTTTACCGAGGACTATACCGGCAATCTGAATCTGGGGAACAGTCGTGCATGCTATCCCGAGTCGAAACGGGTATGCGAGGCATTGTGCCAGTCTTATATCAGCGAACGCGGAACAGACGTGAAGATTGTGCGACTGAGTCGTGTGTTCGGTCCGTCGATGCTTCTGAGCGACACGAAAGCCTCATCGCAGTTTATACTGAAAGCTGTGGAGCGTCAGGATATTGTGCTGAAGAGCAAAGGCAACCAGTTTTTCTCTTATACCTACGCAGCTGATGCCGTTTCAGCCATGCTGTATGTGATGCTGAACGGAGAGACAGGTGTACCCTATAATATTGCAGCAGAGAGTTGTAATGTACACCTGAAGGATTTCGCAGAGATATGCGCCAAGTCTGCCGGCAGGAAAGTTGTATATGACCTGCCGGACGAGGTAGAGTCGAAGGGATATTCCGTAGCGGTGAATGCCATACTTGACAACGACAGGCTGAAAGCCATCGGTTGGACTCCACAATACGGAATGACCGATGCCGTAGAGAGAACTATCAAGATACTCTGTTCGTAAAAAGTAGAAACGATGGAAAATAAACATCTGACCGAATACGTAAAGCAGAACCTGAGGGCATGCCAACTCAAGCAGTTGGGCATACTGGAAGAGATAGACCGTATATGCAAGAAGCATGGTATAGAGTACTGGCTCGATGGAGGCAGCATTCTCGGTGCGGTGCGTCACGGAGGATTCATACCTTGGGACGACGATATCGATATTGCCATGAAACTGGAAGAGATGCAGAGGTTTGTCAAGGTGGCACAACAGGAACTGCCCGAACATCTTTTCCTGCAGACTCCGGATACCGATCCGAGCTGCAAGGAACCGATAGTCAAGGTGAGAGACATGAACTCACTCTATGTCGAGGCTTCGGATATGTTCAATGTGGATTACCAGAAAGGACTCTTCGTTGATATATTCCCCTTCATTGACTATCCTACCGTTCCGCGACGCTGGATAAAGACTATAGGCAGAGGTATATCGGTGAGCTATAGCATACTCCACGGACAGCATTACTATTCGCAGCGTTCCTTCTGTGAGTTTTTCTGGTTCGGTGCCAAATACCTGTGGCTGAAAGCCGTATGGAAGGTGCTGTATGCAATAAAGAAACACGATGTGTACATTTCCAACATACTGATAAACAACGGATACGGAATCATGCACCGACAGGACAGCATATTCCCGATAGGAACGATAGAGTTTGAAGGCAAGACCTTCCCGGCTCCGTGCAATCCTGATGCCTACCTTAAGGACTTGTACAGGGATTATATGGCGATTCCACCGGAGGATAAACGGAAGATACATGCAATATACGTAAATCCGAATCTTATAAATTAACAGAAAGAAAACCACTATGCCGGCAACACTGAAGGACAAAGCTGCAAAAGGACTGTTTTGGTCAGCATTCAACAGCGGAACTATCCAACTGCTGAATGCCGTGTTCGGCATCATACTGGCTCGGCGACTCTCACAGGACGACTACGGACTCATCGGTATGCTGATGATTTTCGCAATGGTTGCCAATTCGCTTCAGGACAGCGGATTCGTAACAGCACTGACAAACAGGAGGGAAGCTAGTCACAGGGATTTCAACTCGGTATTCTGGTTCAACGTGGTGGTGAGTTTCACGATGTACGTACTCTTCTTCTTTACAGCCCCACTGATTGCCGGTTTCTACCACGAACCGCTTCTAACACCTCTTTCCCGTTACTACTTCCTGGGATTCTTCATCGCTTCGTTCAGCATCGTACCGAGAGCAATACTTTTCCGACAAATCCGTCAGAAACCTCTGGCTATAATCGGTGTGGTAGCCCTGCTGGTGTCGGGTACGGTAGGCGTAATCATGGCATATAACGATATGGCATACTGGGGACTTGCCACACAGACTCTTCTTTTCAATTTTACCGTATCGTTGCTGAGTTGGATAGTAAGTGGCTGGCGTCCGTCGTTCAACATATCGTTCCAACCCATCAGGGAGATGTTCGGTTTTTCAAGTAAGATGCTCATCACGAATATCTTCAATCAGGTTAACAACAACATTTTCGCACTCGTAATCGGAAAACTGTACAACAAAAGTGAAGTAGGACTTTATACTCAGGCACAGAAATGGAACACTATGGGCAGTCAGACCATCACGGGTATGGTGCAGGGAGTAGCACAACCTACATTTGTACAAGTTGGCGACGACAAGGAACGCCTCTGCCATTCGTTCAGCAAGATGCTCCGCTTCACATGTTTCGTGACTTTCCCCGTTATGTTCGGACTTTCACTCATTGCCCCAGAATTTATTGTGGTTCTCATAGGTGAGAAGTGGTTGCCCAGTGCATTGCTGATGCGGATACTATGTATCGGAGGTGCATTTCTGCCCATTTCAACGCTTTATTTCAACATGCTGATTGCACGGGGACAATCGAACATATACATGTGGAATATCATCAGTCAGGGACTGGTACTGCTGGCTACCATCATCGGAATACACTATGTGGGCGGAGGTGTGAAGGATATGGTGGTGTCGTATGCATGCATCGTAGCCTTGTGGGTATGGATATGGCATTTCTTCGTATGGAGAAAGATAGGATTCAGCATCGCGCAGGCTCTGCGAGACATATTGCCGTTCTGCTTTTTGGCGGCAGCCACGATGGTCGTAACCTACTTCGCCACTCAGAGCATAGGGAATATATACTTCCTGCTCTCAGCAAGAATAATTATGGCAGCCGTGATATATCTGGCGGTATTGTGGGTTCTGAAAGCAAAGATACTTAGAGAGAGCATTGTTTACATCTTCAAACGGGAAATATAAGACTATGGCAAAACGCAATGTAGCAGTAGTTCTTGCCGGAGGTAAGGGCAGCAGGATGGGCAACGGAGGAGAAGACCAGACTCCGAAGCAGTTCTTCATGGTTGGCGGAAAGACCATACTGGACTATTCGGTAAGAACGTTTGACAATAATCCTGGAATTGACGAGGTGGTCATCGTGTCGCACAGGGACTATGTGGAACGTGTTGCTGCACTAGTGAGAGCAGGTGGTTACAGGAAGGTAGCTGCCATACTCGAAGGAGGGAAGGAGAGATACGACTCCAGTCTTGCAGCCATTCGCAGATATGCCAACGAAGACGTAAACCTGATTTTCCACGATGCAGCACGTCCGTTAGTGTCGGAACGCATAGTAAACGACGTGATTTCATCGTTGAAATCGGCACAGGCTTGTGGAGTTGCCGTACCTTCGGTCGATACTATTCTAGTATGTAAGGACGGGGTATTGCAGTCGGTTCCCGACCGCAGTACGATGTACAGGGCACAGACTCCGCAGGGATTTGACATCGAGGTGATAAAGTCGGCATACGAGATAGGACTGAAAGACCCCGGGTTTCAGGCAACTGACGATTGCGGAATATTGCTGAAGTACCGTCCCGACATACCAATTAAGATTGTGGAGGGTGAGGATGCCAATCTGAAAGTGACATACAGAGACGACCTCGAGATGGTGGAGATGTATTTAAAGAAGAAAGGACAGAACCAATGAAGATAGCAGTAGCCATACCTACATTCAATCGGAAGGATGTGCTTGTAGAATGTCTGAAAGCCGTTGCCAATCAGACGTTGAAGCCATCGTGCATATATGTCGTCGATAACCATTCCACCGACGGAACACCCCAACTCATGCAGTCGTTAGGTTATGACAAGGAGGTGGATGGAGTGAAAGTAAACTACAACTATCTCGACATTAACGGTGGCGGGGCTATGGGTTTCTCACTAGGTATGGAAACGGCCCTGAACGATGGCGGGTATGATGCCTTCTGGATGCTCGACGACGACGGACTGCCTGCTAAGGACTGTCTTGAAATCTTGTCAAAGTATGTGAATAAATACGGTTATGTAACCCCGGTACTGATGGACATTGGTCATCCGGAACGGTTGAACGGTGCCTGCAAGGGAAGTTATGACCCCGAGACACTCCAGGCAGCCTATGGCGGTGGAGAAGTGATGCCCATGTACTGCAATCCGTTCAACGGAGGTCTGTTCTCGTTAGAGGCAGTCAGAAAAGTAGGAATACCCAAACGCGAGCTTTTCATATATGGTGACGAGATGAACTACGACATGCGAATGAAGGAGGCTGGTTTCCCGCCACACGGCATCTTCAGTGCACGCCACATGCATCCTGTGATGCAGGATACGGATGTACATTTCCTTGTTCTCGGACATTTCAAACCGGTACGTTGGAAGATGTACTGCATGAGTCGCAACAAAGTGTATAACAAGAAGATACGTCGTCAGAACATCTTCATGAAGACCATGATTCTGACGTATTACTACATTATAAGTGAGGGCTATCTGATGCTGTTCCAGCGCTCGTGGTCGTGGATGAAACTGTTTAACGAAGCTTTCTTCGACGGTCTGAACGAACGTTGGGGAGGTGAAAAGCGATATATGCAGTAGAAGTTAAAATAAATGAATTTATTTTGTTCTACACTCTCTTAATCGTACCGTTGCCTTCGGCTAAGATACTCACGTTCGGCATAAAAAATAAATGAATTTATTTTGTTCTACACTCTCTTAATCGTACCTTTGTCAAAAAAATTGAATAACAATGAAAATACTGATAGTAAACGGACCAAACCTGAACCTGCTTGGCAAGCGTGAACCCGGAATATACGGAGCACGCGGTTTTGAGGATTACTACGACGAACTGAAGAAACGCTACCCCGAAGTAGAGTTTGATTATTTCCAGTCGAACGTAGAAGGCGAACTGATAAACAAACTGCACGAGGTAGGTTTTTCGTGGGACGGTATAGTACTGAATGCCGGTGCCTACACTCATACAAGTGTGGCTCTGCAGGATGCCATCAGGGGTATCAGCACCCCCGTTATCGAGGTACACATCTCCAACGTACACAAGAGAGAAGAGTTCCGCCACCACTCGATGATAAGTTGTGCCTGCCAAGGTGTGATCTGCGGATTTGGACTCGACAGTTACCGATTGGCAGTAGAGGCTTTTCTGGCACAGAAGTAAAAAACGAAGGAAGGGATGCGTGAGGATATTCTGATTTCCGACTTTGTAGATTTCCAGGACGAACTGGACGACTACATAAAGAATCATATCGACCCGGAGGGGGACTACCTGCACAGGCTCTATAGAGCGACCAACCTGCACCTGCTCTACAGTCGTATGGCAAGTGGACACGTACAGGGTCGCATACTGAAAATGCTGGTCGGGATGGTAAAACCGAAACAGGTATTGGAAATCGGAACATACAGCGGATACAGCGGACTGTGTATCGCTGAGGGACTGCCTGAAGGCGGACATCTGCACACCATCGAGATAAACGACGAGCAGGAGGACTTCACACGCCCTTGGTTTGAGGGTTCGCCCTACGGCGACAAGATAACAATGCACATCGGTGACGCATTGGATATAGTGCCAAAGCTGGGAATGAAGTTCGATATGGCATTCATCGATGCCGACAAACGGAAATATCTGGACTACTACGAGATGGTGCTGAGTCATATGAACGACGACGGATATATCCTGGTTGACAATACACTATGGGACGGACATGTACTCAACGCGGAACATGCCGATCCACAGGCTGCCAGCATTCAGGCATTCAACGATTTCGTAGCAAACGACACAAGAGTAGAAAAAGTGATACTGCCCCTCAGAGACGGGCTGACAATCATTCATAAAAAGAAATAGAATATGGACGGAAACAGACAGAATAAAGTAGCACGACTGATACAGAAGGATCTCTCAACCATCTTTCAGCAACAAACACGTCAGACACGCGGTCTGCTGGTGTCGGTAAGTGCCGTTAGGGTTAGTCCCGACCTCAGTGTGGCAAAAGCCTACCTGAGCATATTCCCTTCGAAAAAGGCACAAGAGATACTTGACAACATAAATGCTCATGTCAGTCAGATAAGATACGAACTGGGCACATTGGAACGCCATCAGTTGAGAATCATCCCCGAGTTGAAGTTCTTCATCGACGACTCACTCGATTACGTGGAAAATATCGACAGACTTCTGAAGAGTTAGGAGTTAGGAGTTGAAAATGGCCTTTCCGTTCTACATAGCAAGGAGATACCTCTTCTCGAAGAAATCGCACGCAGCCATCAACATCATCAGTGGTGTGAGCGTGTGTGGAGTAGCTATCGCAACAGCAGCCCTGGTGTGCATCCTCAGCGTATTCAACGGGTTCCAGGACATGGTGGCAGGACTGTTCACTGCCTTCGATGCCGAACTTAAGATAGTGCCAACCGAGGGAAAATACATGAGTGTGGATAGCGAGCCGCTTCAGAAACTGCGGAAACACGCATCCATAGCTGTTTATACGGAAGTGGTTGAGGACAACGCCCTGCTGATGGCAAACAACCGCCAGGTAATGGCTACTGTTATGGGCGTTGACGACAACTTCGAATCGCTCACCGACATAAAGGACATCCTCTACGGCGACGGACTGTTCGAACTGCATGCCGATGTGCTAGACTACGGAGTGGCTGGAATAGGTGTGCTGCAACAACTGGGACTACCAGTCGATTTCCAGCAACCCATTCAGGTCTATGCCCCCAGAGGTGATGAACATATAGATATGACTGACCCGAGCGAGAGTTTCAACCTCGAAGAACTGTACTCTCCGGCTGTGGGTTTCGAAGTAAAACAGAACAAATACGACGGACACTACGTTGTGACAAACATCGACTTTGCACGCCGTCTGTTTGAAAAGGAGGGACAAGCCACAGCCATCGAACTGAAACTGAAACCCGGAAAGAGCATTTCATCGGTGAAATCGGACATAACGAATATACTTGGCGAAGGATATAAGGTCATGGACCGCTACGAACAGCAAGAGAGCACGTTCCAGATTATGGAAATTGAGAAGTTGATATCATACATATTCCTCACCTTCATTCTGGTGGTGGCATGCTTCAATATAATCGGTTCACTATCGATGCTGATAATCGATAAGAAGGAAGATGCTGTGACACTGAGCAACCTCGGAGCCGACAACCGCCAGATACGCAGCATCTTCATGCTCGAAGGCAGGATGATAGCACTTATCGGGGCTGTGGCTGGCATAGCAATCGGACTGACGCTCTGTCTCCTGCAGCAACACTTCGGACTAATCCGGTTCGGCAATCAGGAGGGCACTTACATCATCGATGCCTATCCGGTCAGCGTCCGCGCACTCGACATACTGCTTATATTCATCACCGTCATAGCAGTAGGATTCCTGTCCGTATGGTACCCCGTCAGGAGTATGACAAACGACGTAGTAGAAGAAAAGAGACTAACATAACATTTACAAACAACTAAAAACGGAAAGCAACATGAAAAGAAGTTTTTATTTACTGCTCGGTGCTGCATCAGTAGTATTGGCAGGTTGTAGCGGATTCGGTAAGATTACAGAGAAAGACTTTACTGTAACACCGACTCCACTGGAGTATGTAGCAGGTGAAGTTCCTGCAACCATCAGTGCAAACATCCCGGCTAAGTTCATGCCGAAGAAAGGTATCGTAACCTGCACTCCGGTCCTGAAGTGGGACGGTGGTCAGGCAGCTGGTACAAGCAAGACTTTCCAAGGCGAGAAGGTAGAGGCTAACAACACCGTTATCTCTTACAAGCAGGGCGGTACAGCAACCATGCGAGTTGCATTCCCTTATCAGCCTGAGATGGCAAAAAGCACTCTCTACATGCAGTTCGACGCAAAGAAAGGCAAGAAGGAAGTGAAGATTCCTGAGGTAAAGATCGGCTACGGCGTTATCGCTACTCCGGCACTCGTCAGCGAAGCAGCACGCACAAGTGGTCGTTCCATTGCTCCCGACGGTTTCCAGCGCATCATAAGCCAGAAGCAGGAGGCAGCTGTTAAGTTCCTCATCAATCAGGCTAACCTCCGCGGTAGCGAACTCAACAGCAGCAATGTGAAGGATTTCATCGCAAAGATGAAGGAAATCAAGAACGACGAGAAGGGTCTTGCAATTAGAAACGTAGAGGTAAGCGCTTATGCTTCACCCGACGGTAAGTATGCTTTCAACGAAAAACTTGCTGAGAAGCGTAGTGCAGAGTCTGAGAAGTACGTAAACAAGCAGCTCAAGGCTCAGCAGCTCTCTACAAACGTAGATACCAAGTACACAGCTGAGGACTGGGACGGATTCAAGGAACTGGTTGCTCAGTCAAACCTGCAGGACAAGGAAGTTATTCTTCGCGTTCTGTCTATGTATCAGGACCCCGAACAGCGTGAACAGGAAATCCGTAACATCGCAACCGTCTACAAGGAACTGGCTGATGCCGTACTTCCAGAACTGCGTCGTTCACGTCTCACTATCAACTACGACGTGATAGGCCGTAGCGACGATGAAATCGTAGAACAGTTCAAGAACGATCCATCAAAACTCAGCATCGAGGAGATTCTCTATGCAGGTAACACTCTTGCTCAGACCGATGCCGAGAAGGAGATGTACTACCAGAAAGCTGCACAGCTCTATCCAAACGACTACCGTGCATACAACAACCTCGGTGTTCTCGCTATGAAGGAAGGCAACACAGTCAAGGCTGAGAACTACTTCCGTCAGAGTCTGGAGAAGGACAGCAATGCTCCAGAACCAAATGCCAACATGAGCACTATCTCTCTCATCAACGGTGACTTCCGCTCTGCCGAACTCTATGCTGCAAAGGGTGTCAACGCTGCTTCTTCCGACGACAACCTCGGTAACCTCTACGTAGCACAGGGCAAGTACGACCTCGCTGCTCAGAAACTGGGTAAGTCTTACAACAACAGTGCAGCACTCGCACAAATCCTTGCAAAGGACTACAGCGCCGCAACCAACACTCTCAACAACATCAAGAACCCCGACGCACTCACATTCTACCTGAAGGCTATCGTAGCTGCACGTCAGAACGAAGAGGCTGCTATACTGACCAACCTCAAGCAGTCTATCCAGAAGGATGCCACTTACCGCACCAAGGCTCTGAACGACTGTGAGTTCTACAGCTTCCCTAACATCCTCAAGGCAATTTGATTAGAATCGCTAAATATACATTGACCGCTCTGACCACGCTCCTACTTCTGGGGTGTGGTCATAGTGGCAATGAGTTCACTATCGAAGGTGAGTTTGCCGGAATGAAAAACGGAGCATTGTCCATCTTTACTCCGGCTGATCCCAATGCGACCATCGACACCTTGAAGATAGAGGAAGGACAGTTCAAATACAGCGGTGAGACTTACGACACCATTCCTTACATCATCCTCTTCCCCAACGCCGTAGAACAGGTAGTGTTCGTGGCACCCGGCAAGACCATCAACTACAGCGCAGCCACTAACGACCTGAAGAACTATAAGGTTGAAGGCACCGATGAAAACGAACTCATGACCGACTTCAGGAAGAAGGCTCTTGAACTGAAGGACGATGAGGTACCCACGCTTGCCCGTCAGTTCATACTCGACAACCCGCAGTCCGTCGTATCGCTCTACCTCTTCGGACGTTATTTCGCTCAGAACGAAAAACCCGACTACAAGACTACTGCTGAACTGCTGAAAGTCCTGCGCACCCACCATCCTACCAACCTCCTGCTCTTTGCTGTAGAAGGAATGATGAAGAATGCAGGTGCCATTGCCGAGGGCAAGAAACTCAAAAACGTCGAACTGACCACCCAACGTAAGGACAAACGCAAGCTTTGGAACAAGAAGGACGATGACCGTTATACCTTCGTCTTCTTCTGGGCTTCATGGCAACGAAACAGTTACGACATCCTGTTCCGCATCCGCAACATCCAACGCGACTATGCCGACAAGGTGCGCTTCGTAGGTATCTCACTCGACAACCAACTTTTCCGTTGGGAAGACCTCACACGTCGCGACTCACTCATCATCGAACACTACTGCGACGGACTCTCATGGTCCTCACCCGTAGTCAGCGAACTCTCACTCGAATTCCTTCCCCTCTACCTCATCGTCGATAAGTCGCACAAGATAATCTTCAAGACCGACGATCTCGAAAAGATTACAGACAAAATAAAAAAACTGAAATAAGATGAATTCTCTAGAAAAAATATTCGCAGCAAAGCTGCTTGAGATCAAAGCCATAAAGCTGCAACCCGAAGACCCGTTCACATGGGCAAGCGGTTGGAAATCACCATTCTATTGCGACAACCGTAAAACTCTCTCGTTCACCGAACTCCGTACATTCGTGAAGACCGAACTTGCACGCCTCCTCCTCGAGAATTTCCCCGAGGTAGATGCCGTAGCAGGTGTAGCTACTGGAGCCATTCCACAGGGAGCTCTCGTAGCTGACCTGCTCAACAAACCTTTCGTTTATGTGCGCAGCAAACCAAAGGATCACGGACTCGAAAACCTCATCGAAGGCGAACTCGCTCCAGGTTCAAAGGTGGTAGTCATCGAAGACCTCATCTCCACCGGTGGCAGCTCACTCAAAGCCGTTGAAGCTATCCGCAAGAGTGGTAGCGAGGTAGTAGGTATGATTGCAAGCTATACCTACGGATTTCCCGTTGCCGAGCAGGCATTCAGCGATGCCAACGTACGCCTTCTCACACTTACCAACTACGAGGCAGTACTCGAAGTGGCACTCGAAACCGGTTATATCACTAAGGAACAGATTCCGATGCTCAACGAATGGCGTCGCGATCCTGCCAACTGGAAAAAATAAGACAATATGACAAGATACGAAAGTTCAATCAAGCAGGTACCCTATCCCGTTCAGGATGTATATGCAAAACTTTCTGACCTCAGCAACCTGCAGGTAATCAAGGAGCGTATCAACGACCCGCTTATCCGTCAGCAGATTCCTGCCGACAAGATAGGACAGGTTGAGAGCGTAGTCGAGAAGATGGAGTTCACCTCCGACAGCGTATCTTGCGACGTCGGAATGATAGGCACTGTCTCACTCGAAATCGTTGAACGCGAAGACAACAAATGCGTCAAATACCAGTCAGTCAGTTCGCCCGTCGGCTTTACCCTCTGGGCACAGGTACTCCCCACATCTGAGTCTGTCAGCAAACTGAAACTCACCCTCGATGCCGACCTCAACTTCTTCATGAAGCAGATGGTCGATAAGCACATAAAGAACGGCATCGAGAAGATGGCTGACATGCTCGCAATGATACCCTACAACTAAACAGAAGAATTATGGCTGAAAAGCTTTGGACAAAGAATGTCAATATGACTGCCGAGATAGAGAAGTTCACCGTTGGTCGTGACCGCGACATGGACCTCTATCTGGCAAAGTACGATGTCATCGGCTCGATGGCACACATCACCATGCTCTCCACCATCGGACTGCTCACCCAGGATGAACTGGCAGTGCTCCTTAAGGAACTGCGACTTATTTACGAGCAGGCAGACCGCGGTGAATTCGTCATCGAAGAGGGTGTGGAGGATGTTCACAGTCAGGTCGAACTGATGCTCACACGTCGTCTTGGCGACGTAGGCAAGAAAATCCATTCCGGACGTTCGCGCAACGACCAGGTACTCGTCGACCTCAAACTTTTCATTCGCGACCAGCTGCGCGAGATAGCAACCCTCGTTCGCGAACTATTCGACGAACTCATCACCCAGTCCAACCGTCATAAAGACGTGCTCATGCCGGGCTATACCCATCTTCAGGTAGCCATGCCGTCCAGCTTCGGACTTTGGTTCGGAGCATATGCCGAAAGTCTCGTTGACGATATGCAATACCTCCTGGCAGCATGGCGCATAACCAACCGCAACCCACTCGGTTCGGCAGCTGGTTATGGCAGCAGTTTCCCACTCAACCGCCAACTGACTACCGACCTCCTCGGATTCGATTCGATGGACTATAACGTAGTCTATGCACAAATGGGACGTGGCAAGACCGAACGCAATGTAGCCTTCTCAATGGCTTCTATCGCCGGTACACTTGCCAAACTCGCCTTCGATGCATGCATGTTCAACTCACAGAACTTCGCCTTCGTCAAACTCCCTGCTGACTGCACCACAGGTTCCAGCATCATGCCGCATAAGAAGAATCCCGACGTATTCGAACTGACACGTGCCAAGTGCAACAAACTGCAGGCACTGCCCACTACGGTCACGATGATAATGAACAACCTGCCGTCCGGCTACTTCCGCGACCTGCAAATCATCAAGGAAACCTTTCTGCCGGCATTCGACGAACTGAAAGACTGCCTCACAATGGCAACCTACATCATCCGCAAGATGGAAGTCAACCCACACATACTCGACAACCCCATCTACGACCCCATTTTCTCCGTTGAAACCGTCAACCGACTCGCCTCCGAAGGTATGCCCTTCCGCGATGCATACAAGAAAGTAGGACTCGACATCGAGGCAGGTAACTTCCGTCCCGACAAGAATATCCACCACACTCACGAAGGCTCCATCGGCAACCTCTGCAACGACAAAATAGTGGCTCTCATGGATAATGTCCTCTCCCAGTTCGACTTCCATCGCATGCAGCAAGCCATCTCTCAACTCCTAACTCCTAACTCCTAACTCCTACATGATTTATAAGTACTGCGGACATAGCGGCATTCAGCTGCCCCTGCTCTCCCTGGGACTTTGGCACAATTTCGGTTCAGTCGACAACTTCGACACTGCCACACAGATGATACTCCATGCCTTCGACCGAGGTATCTGCCACTTCGACCTTGCCAACAACTACGGTCCCGTTCCGGGTTCGGCAGAGACCAACTTCGGACGCATCCTCCACAACAACCTCGCAGCCCATCGTGATGAAATGTTCATAGCCAACAAGGCTGGTCACGACATGTGGTCCGGAGTATATGGCACAGGTTCCTCACGTAAGAACCTCATGGCATCCATCGACCAAAGCTTGCGACGTTGCCGTCTCGACTACTTCGACATTTTCTACAGTCACCGCTACGATGGTGTGACACCCGTCGAAGAGACTATGCAGGCACTCATCGACATCGTACGTCAAGGTAAAGCTCTCTATGTCGGTATATCCAAATACCCCGCCGACCTGCAGCAACGTGCATACGACATCCTGCGCGAAGCCCACGTACCCTGTCTGCTCTCGCAGTACCGGCACAGCATGTTCGACCGCAAGGCACAGCTCGGCGGACTCCCCACCAAGGAAGACCCCACTAAGAGCAACTTCCAGATAGCCTCTGACAACGGTAGCGGCATCATCTGCTTCTCACCACTTGCTCAGGGACTGCTCACCGGCAAATACGACAACGGCATACCAGCCGACTCACGCATAGCCAAGGCATCCGCATTCCTGCATACCTCCGATGTCACACCCGAACGCATCGAGGCTGCACGCGCACTCGGACTGATAGCCCGCCGTCGCGGACAGACGATGGCACAGATGGCACTCGCCTGGGTACTCTCCGATCCTCGTGTCACCTCCTGCATCATCGGCACCAGCAGCGTCGCACAGATAGACAATAACCTGCAGGCACTCGACAACCTCACATTCACTTCCGAAGAACTCCAAGAGATAAATGAAATCATCTATAAGCCGGAACTGTCTTTTTAGTCTGATACTCATTTTGGCGGTTTCATCGTGTAAAAAGGACGAGGCAACCACAGCCTACTCCAACAAATACCCCGTCTTCGTCAGTCTTGGCACACTCAGCTATGCCGAACTGGGCAGCGCACTGAGTCAGGGTACCTTCGTCACCCTACGTCCAAAGACCACCGACAAAGGCACCCAGGTAATCATGTCAAACGGAGCGAGTACACAAGCCTATACCCTCTCAGCCGACGACTTCCGTTCGTTCCGCTTCGGATTGGGTGGAATCATCGTAGGCACAAACTACATGGGCGAGCCCCTTGCCTACGACCTCGCCTGTTCCAATTGCGACCGGGCCGAATACCGACTCACCGTCAACAGCAACGGCACTGCCACCTGCGGTCATTGTCATATAGTCTACAGTCTCAACAACTACGGATTTATCGACAACACCGAGCATAACACCATCCACAATGAACCCCGCGGACTTTACCGTTATCATGCCGACATAAACCCAGCCGTTGTACATGTATTCAACTGACATCCTGCGACAAATAAAGCATATCCTCCTCCAAGGAGGCATAGAGCAGGGCGAGGCATCAGCACTCGCCCTTATGCTTATAGAAGAAACCACAGGACTCAGTCGCACACAGATACTCACAGGCTCAGCCGACATACCCGACACATCCCTGCTCCTCTCCCGTGCCCAAGCCATTGCCGGCGGCACACCCATCCAGCACCTCCTCGGCTATGCCTATTTCATGGGAATGAAACTCAAAGTCAACACCTCCGTCCTCATTCCCCGTCCCGAAACCGAAGAACTCATCAACTGGGTCCTTGAAACCACACCCGCACCCAGTTCCATCCTCGACATCGGCACCGGCTCCGGCTGTATTGCCATCGCACTCAAACGCGCACTTCCACAAGCCCACGTCACAGCCCTCGACATCAGTCCCGAAGCACTCACCATAGCCCAAGAAAACGCACGCAATAACAATGCCGATATCGACTTCCTTCAGTACGACATTCTCAACTCTCAACTCTCAACTCTCAACTCACAACTCTCAACTATAATCTCCAACCCTCCCTACATATGCCGTAGCGAAGCCGATGAAATGGACAAAAACGTACTCGACCACGAACCCCACCTCGCACTCTTCGTACCCGACGACGACCCGCTCCTCTTCTACCGCGCCATAGCCAGCCAGGCAGTCCACCTCCTCGTCCCGGGCGGCAAACTCTTCTTCGAAATCAACCGCCGCTTCGCCTCCGAACTCCAATCCCTCCTCCTCTCCCTCGGATATACCGACATAACCCTCCGTACCGACCAGTTCGGTAACAAAAGAATGATTAAAGCCCAAATAGTAAATAGTAAATAGTCAAATTGTAAATAACACGATGTCTCTCACTTTTCCATCCCCGATATTCGGTCCCGTCCACAGTCGCCGACTCGGCATATCCCTCGGCATCAACCTCTTGCCAGGCGACGGCAAACTCTGCTCGTTCGACTGCATCTATTGCGAATGCGGTCTAAACTTCGACCATCATCCCCACAGCAAGATACCTACCCGCGAAGCAGTAGCCCAGGCACTCGAACTACAACTACAGAAGATGCAGCAGGAGCAGACCGCGCCAGACGTACTCACCTTTGCAGGCAACGGCGAACCAACCCTCCATCCTCAGTTTGCCGAAATCATCGACGACACCATCCGTCTGCGCAACCGTTACTTTCCCCAGGCAAAGATAAGCGTACTGACCAACGCCACGCAGATACACCGTCCTGCCGTCTTCGACGCCCTGCGCCGAGTAGATAACAACATCTGCAAACTCGACACCGTCAACTCCACATATATAAATAATGTGGACCGACCACAAGGCGACTACGACCTTGAGCGCATCATCGGACACCTCACAGCCTTCGGCAACGACTGCATCATCCAGACCATGTTCCTTCAGGGCACATTCGAAGGCACAGACATCAGCAATGTCACCGACCAGTACGTCCTCCCATGGCTCCAGACCATCGAGCGCATCCATCCCCGCGAAGTGATGATCTACACCCTCGACCGCGACACCCCCGTCAAGGGACTCCTGAAAGCCACCCCCGCACAGCTCGACTCCATCCGTGACCGCGTCCGTGCCCTTGGCATCCCCTGCTCCGCAGCATACTAAAACAAGTAACTGCCCTGCAAACCTTTTTTACATCAAAGTAATCAAGTCGTCAGTTCGAAGGAAAAATAAAAAATCGCGTAGGGATTATTAAAAATCCCCTCGCGATTATTATTAATCCCCTAGGGATTTTTATTATTCCCCAGGGGATTTATTTTTAACGCTTTGATGTGAGAAAATGTTTTATATGACGTGAAAAAACATTTGCTGGAATGAACCTTTCCTGCTTATTTACAAATCGACTTCGAGAGAGACGGGACAGTGGTCGCTGCCGAAGATGTCAGTATGGATGGCGGCGGCTTTGAGGTGCTCCTGCATACGGGCAGAGCAGAGCCAATAGTCGATACGCCAGCCTGTGTTGTTTTCACGAGCGTGGAAGCGGTATGACCACCATGAGTAGATGTCGGTCTGTGTGGGATAAAAATAGCGGAAAGTATCGATAAAACCGCCAGAAAGGAGTTCGGTGAATTTCTGACGTTCCTCGTCGGTGAAGCCGGCATTCATATGGTTGGTCTTTGGATTCTTAAGGTCAATCTCCTGATGTGCTACGTTCATATCGCCACAGACGAAGAGAGGTTTCTGACTGTCGAGACGCTGAAGGTAGAGACGGAAGGCATCGTCCCACGTCATACGGTTGGAGAGACGGCGCAGTCCGTCCTGCGAGTTGGGTGTATAGACGGTGAGGACATAGAAGTCGGGGTATTCGAGTGTGATGACGCGTCCTTCAGCGTTCATGTCGCGCCAGCCGTCGTCGGGCATGGAGTCGATGATGTCTTGCGGCAGTCCGTAGCTGACAGAGAGCGGATGGTGCCTGGTGTAGATGGCTGTACCGCTGTAACCTTTCTTCTCGGCATAGTTCCAGTAGGATTCGTAGCCCGGAAACTGAAGGTCGAGTTGTCCTGCCTGTATCTTTGTCTCCTGCAGACAAAAGAAGTCCGCGTCGAGCGCGGCAAAGGTATCGCTGAAGCCCTTACCACACGCGGCGCGGAGTCCGTTTACGTTCCAAGAAACGAATTTCATGAGTTATGCGAATTTGCTCAGGTCGACTTTGTGCATGTCGCCTTCCTTGAGGAATGTGTCGTGGAAGGAGTGAGTTGCTGCCATGTTGTGGCATGAGTGGCCGCGCTGGGAAATCTTGAGGTAGTCCCAGAGGAGCTGCTTATAGTCGGGGTGAGCACAGTTTTCGATGATTGCTTCGGCACGCTGCATAGGTCCTTTGCCTCGCAGGTCGGCAACACCCTGTTCGGTAACGATGACGTTGACATCGTGTTCGGTGTGGTCGATGTGTGAGCAGAAAGGTACGATAGAAGAGATGGTGCCGCCCTTTGCCTGTGACGGACAGGTGAAGATGGAGAGGAAGGCGTTGCGCTCAAAGTCGCCGCTACCGCCGATTCCGTTCATCATCTTTGTACCGCATATCTGTGTTGAGTTAGCGTGTCCGTAGAGGTCAACCTCGATGGCAGTATTGATGGCGATGAGACCGAGACGACGGATTACCTCTGCGTTGTTAGATATCTCGGACTGACGGAGTACGAGTTTGTCGCGGAAGAACTCCATGTTGTCGTAGATGCTCTGGAGTTTGTCGTTGGTGACGGTGAGTGAGCAGGTAGATGCGCACTTTACCTTGCCCTCGAACATGAGGTCGACGATGGCGTTCTGGAGTACTTCGGTATAGATTTCCATTGCCGGCATTTCGGGGTTGGAACCAAGTGCGAAGAGGATTGCATTGGCTGTGGTACCTACGCCGCTCTGGAACGGAAGGAAGCCTGGAGGAATAATGCCGCGACGCTTCTCTGCCATGAGGAAGTGTGCCACGTTCTCACCAATCTTATCGGTGATGGGATCGGCATCCTTGAAGGCACGTGCCTCGTCGGGGATATTACACTCTACGACACCTACGATCTTCTTCGGGTCGATCTGAAGGTAGGTGGTACCGATGCGGTCGGTTACGTGCTCGATCATGATAGGCTTACGCTGTGGCGGGTCGAGTGGTTCATAGACGTCGTGGATGCCTATGGACTTAGGAGAGTGGAAGGCGTTGAGTTCGATGATAACACCTTTCTTTGCGAGACGGGCGATAGTAGGAGCGATACCTCCTGCTGCAGTAAGATATACTTTTCCGTCGTCTTCGATGGCACATACTTCGATGATTGCCCAATCGACGTCGCCAAGGAATCCGTAGCGGAGATCCTGAGCCATCATGCCGAGATGGATGTCGTTATATGCGATTTCACCGTTGTTTACATGCTTACGGAACGTAGGATTGGTAGTGTAAGGAGCGCGATAGCGGATTGCGTGCTCGTCGGAGAGCACTCCGTCGCATGACTGTCCGGTAGATGCTCCGGTGAAGATGCCAATCTGGTATGGGCGTCCTGCCTCGTGTTCAGCATGAGCTATCTTTGCTATCTCAGCTGTAACGGCTTTTGGAGTTCCTGCCGGAGTAAATCCTGAAAGTCCGATGTTTTCTCCGTTCTTGATAAGTGCTGCTGCTTCGGCAGCGGTCAATCGTGTAAATGCCATAATCTTTTACCCTTTATCATTTATTGTTATGAAATAATCTTGTTTGCTCCCGAAGTGATCTGTACGTATTCGGGGTGTTCCTTGGCGAAGTTATCGACGTAGCGGATGCGCTTCTCGTCGTACAGTTCGCTGACGGCAATGAGGATACCTGTCTCTTCGACGTCGCCGAAGCCGTAGTTGATGGCTGTGCCGAACATCTTCATCGTGGGTGAGAGGCACATGTAGGCGTTGACGAGCGGCGGTATGCTGAAGCCGAGGGTTCGTATCTCGCGGTTGAGTACTTTGTAGTCTTCCTTGAAGTCGTCGTAACAGAAGAGACGACGGAACTGCTCGGGGTCGTGTTCGAGTTTGAGCGGTTTCACAGGAAGGACAAGTCCGTCGTGGTCGGCAAAGTGCTTCTGGAGGAAGTAGAGTATCATGTCGCGTCCGATGCGGTTGTAGGACGGGTACATGGTAACCTTACCGAAGAAATAACGGCAATCGGGCATGATGACAGCCAAGGCTCCGAGTCCGTCCCAAAGGTTATCGAGTGCGAAGATAGCCTTCGAACCGGCACGTGTGGACTGGTACTCGAGTGTGACGAACGAGCGACCCAGTTCAATGGTGTAAGGCAGGTAGTCGCGTATGAATTCGTCGGAGAAATGGAACATGTGGCTTGTAGCCAGGATGGGTTGTCCTTTCTCGTCGAACTGAATGTCAGGACCGAGGATGTAGCGATAGCCACCGATGATTTTCTCTACTTGGGGGTCCCATACGATGAGTTGCTTGTAGGGGTTCTCCATTGTGTCGAAACGGTCGAGGTCGCAGTCCAGACCTGTACCTCCTCCTGCTGCACGGAATGCTATTTCGCGCAGACGACCTATCTCACGCAGGACGTTGGGTGAGTCCTGCCATGTGACGATGTAAATTTCGTTGTTGCTGCGACTGGTCATGCGCAGCTGTTTGTCGGGAGTGAGTTCTGCTCTGAGAACTTCCACGGGGATTGGTGCAATGATAGTTTGCTCCATTATTCTTTATTTAATTCGTATACTTTGTTCTGTACCCATGCTGCCCACTCAGCGGGTGTCTTCGAATGGTCGGTGAAGGTCTGCCAAGGGATGGGTTGTCCGAATGTGACGGTAAAAGTCTTGCCTGCGTTCTTGTACATCTCGTCGCCGAGGTAGAGCATGGCGAGGTTTACCTTGAGGTGACACTTCTTGCAGAAGCGTGCTATGTTGTAGAAACGATCGGAATTATGACCTGAGAAGTGGACGGGTATGACGTCGCGATGGGTTTCGATGCTCTTGGTGATGAAAGTCTTCTTCCAAGGCAGGTCGCGAATCGTACCGTCGTCGCCTTTGCGCGAACAGAGTCCGGCAGGGAACATCACAACGTTACGTTCACTCCGGAATGCCGCTTCAACCATCTGCGGGAAGTTACGAGCCTGCTTGCCCGTCTTGTTGATAGGTACGCAGAGAGGAGCCAGTCCTTTGAAGTTCATCAGCAGGTCGTTGACGAGGTAGACCATCTTACTATCCCACTTATGGCAGACGATACTGCCGAGTGCGAGTCCGTCCTGTCCGCCGAGCGGGTGGTTGGACACGATGGTGAACCATCTGCCACCTTCGTTCGAAGGCAGGGCATCGAGTCCTTCGGTCACAACCCCATCGATATTAGTCTGCACGCGGATTTTGTTCTGGAGGTAGTTCAGACATCCGTCAAGGAAGTCCATACCGATGAGACCTTTACCGTCGCGTGCAATATAATTGTTTATGAAGTCCTGATGGACGATATCCTTCAGCCACTTGACGACAAAACCCGGAACAAACTTGGCTTTCGAGCCTAATTTATCCCTCAGAACCTTGTATATGTCAATACGGAAATCCTGTTCTCCGTTGTCCATCTTTCTGCCTCTATTTCTGAAAATGTACCAAATATTGCGCGAAGTTACGACATTATTAGTAAATAATGTAGTTTTTTTTCTCATTTTCTTTATCTTTGTGCAGATTTTTACTTCAACACAATAATATGTAACTATGAAAACGACAATTTGTACTTTCATTTTCAGTTGTGTCTTCATGACAGCGACGGCACAAGAGACTTATCGCATACCCGTAAGCGAGGATCACGAACCGATGCAGACAGGTCAGTTCGAACCTACATGGCAATCGCTCGAGACGCACCAGACTCCGGAGTGGTTTCGCGATGCCAAATTCGGCATCTGGGCACATTGGGGTGCACAATGCGTAGAAGGCTCGGGCGACTGGATGGCACGTGAGATGTATATGGAGGGCAACCGCAAGTATAACTACCACCGCGAGCACTACGGACATCCGTCGGAGTTCGGATACAAGGATATCCTGCCGCTTTTCAAGGCTGAGAAGTGGGAACCGGACAGTCTGGTGGAACGTTATAAGAGATG
The DNA here is from genome assembly GCA_902774005.1 of uncultured Bacteroidales bacterium. GTDB lineage: Bacteria > Bacteroidota > Bacteroidia > Bacteroidales > Bacteroidaceae > Minthosoma. The sequence goes on from CACYGK010000012.1 coordinate 30,853, forward strand.
CGGGGCACAGTACTTCTTCGTATTAGGTAACCACCACGACAACTACGACCTTTGGGATTCGAAGTACCAACCTTGGAACTCAATGAATATAGGTCCGAAGCGTGACATCCTGGCAGAATGGGCTGCAGCAGCCAAGAAAGCAGGTCTGCCACTCGGAATTTCATTCCATGCCGACCACGCATGGACCTGGTTTGAACCATCGCAGCGCTACGATCTCGAAGGCGATATGGCTGGTATATATTATGATGGTAACCTGAAGAAGGAAGACGGAAAAGGAAAGTGGTGGGAAGGACTTGACCCACAGATGCTTTATCAGCAGGATCACCCGATGAGCAAGGGTTCGTGGGACAACGGAGCCATTCACGGTCAGTGGGACTGGAGTCACGGAGCCTGTCCACCGTCGCAGGAATTCGTTACGAACTTCTACGATCGCACTCTTGATGCCATCAACCGCTATAACCCCGACCTCATATACTTCGACGTGACGGTGTTGCCTTTCTACCCGCTGAGCGACTGTGGACTGAAAATTGCGGCGCACCTGTACAACAAGAATCCGCGTGGTGTTGTGTTCGGTAAGATTCTTAGCGAAGACCAGAAGAAAGCACTCACTTGGGACGTGGAACGCGGAGCACCGAACATGATGATTGAGAACCCTTGGCAGACATGTAACTGTATCGGTGACTGGCATTATAACACGGGTACTTATAACCGTGGTTACAAGTCGGCAACGAATATGGTGAAGCAGTTAGTGGATATCGTATCGAAGAACGGCAACCTGTTGCTGAATATCCCTCTGCGTGCAGACGGAACATACGACGAAAAAGCAGCCCGTTTCCTCGATGAATTGGAGGCTTGGATGAGTGTAAACAAGGAAAGTATCATCGGTACTCGTCCCTGGGTTAAGTTCGGCGAGGGACCTGTGGCAGAGAAGGATATCAAGATTAATTCACAGGGATTCAACGAGGGTCAGTATAACGGAATGGACTACCGCGACATCCGTTTCAATCAGACAAAGAAATATCTGTACGCTACAGCTATGGGATGGCCGGAGAACGGACGACTCGTCATTAAGTCTTTGGCTAAGAAGAATCCTAATTTCAAAAAGAACATCAGTAGCGTATATCTGCTCGGCTATGGCAAACTGAAAGCACGGCAGACAGACGAAGGACTGGAGGTTCAGCTTCCCGAACCATGTAATAAGATTGCACCTGTGCTCCGAATCGCCAAGTAATCAGCGAGAGAGTTCCGCACAGATGCGGTCTTGAATGCTATGTCCGATGGATGCCTTGAGGAGTCCGTTGTTGATGATAGCAAAAGCAAGAATGTGACCGTTAGAGGCTGTTACGTAACCCGAAAGGGATGAGACACCTGTAACGGTCCCTGTTTTTGCAAATACCTTCTGCTTTGCCGGAACACGTGTCATACGACGCTCAAGAGTGCCGTCCTTCCCACTTATAGGAAGGGCTGGTAAGAGGTTGTCGTAGATATCTTTCTTACCATATGCATAGCGGAGCATGGAGACGAGTGTGGCAGGCGAGAGGAAATCGTAGGGAGAGAGTCCACAACCGTCATGTATCTTGCACTTGGTGAGGTTGGCTCCAGCACTACGGAGTACACCCGTGATGACTTTGACGCCATCTTTATATGTGGCATTGTCGCCTGCTGAATGATGGGCAAGCTGATAGAAGAGAGCCTCGGCATAGAGGTTGTCGGAGTTCTTGAGTATGCGAGGCAGCAGTTCGGTAAGATATGTCGATTTGGAATAAATTGGTTTTGCGTCGTCAGGGGTCTTGGCATTAATGGAATAACCGCGACAGCTGATGCCTTGAAGCGAGAGCTGGGAAGCAAGGGTGCCGACAAAATGTTTTGCAGGATTGTGCAGGATGTCGGACGGATAGCGGTTGAATTCAGGTGTAAGTTTACCACGATCGAAGATAAGGGGCGAGATGAACGGATGAAACACGCTTGGTTCGTCGTCCCAACACCACCCGTTTCCAAGAAGAGTAAGGTCCTTGAAACTGGTGTCGGCATATATGAAACCTGCGATAGAATCGATACCCATACCCTTCACGGCACTTACTATCTGAAGGAGGTCATCGAAGGTGTAAGTGGGGTCGAAACCACCCCTGACGTAGATGTCTCCCTCGAGATATCGCGATTCGTGGTCAGGATAGGTGATGGTTATGATGTTACCCGTACAACTGGCTGTGGTAGTCAGTATGTAGTCTGCACCCAGAACGTCGAGTGCCGATATGGTTGTCAGCAGTTTCTGGCACGATGCCGGACGCATGACCTTCTGGTCGTGGTAGTTCCAGAGTACACGGTTGTCTGTCAGGTCATACACCTGTATGCCCGTACTGTAGTGGGCTGTGTCGAGTTCGGTAGTGAACCTGTTAAGTGCTGACACTATAGTCTGCTGCCAGGTCTGCGCACTCGCTGTGGCACAGAGAAGGCAGAGGAGGGGAAGGAGTATTTTTCTCATTTTATTCTTTTATTGGAGTGGTCATACCTACTTCGCAATGGTTGCCGGAGCGGAAGATGGCTTTTGCCACCTTCTGGATGTCGGCAGGAGTGATGGAGTTAAGTGTCTTTTCGAATGGTTTCACGTTTTCTTCACCCCAGAAAGCATATTCTACCATCTGGTTCATCCAGTAACCGTTGTTCTTCAACTGCTCAGCATGACGGCGGAGCATGTACTCCTTCACCTTCTGCACATTCTCAGGGTTAGGTCCGTTCTCTACGAACTGGTCGATACCCTGATAGATGATTTCAGTCATCTTGGCACGTTTCTCAGGTGCCGTAGTGAGTGAGATGGTGATAGCAGCCTCATCCTCCGGATAGCGTACTATGCTACCACGAACAGGCACTCCGTAGGCTCCACCTTCGTCCTCGCGAACTGTCTCAGTGTAGAGCATATCCATGAGTTGCTGAATCATGTCGATGATGATTCCGTTGCGAAGGGTCGGTTTCATCTTAGTGTGGTAAGAGAAGTTGACGATGGCACGCGGTGTCTCCTGTTCCTTCTCGAAGACATTATAGATTTCGCCTTTCGGGTCGCGCAGGGTTATAATCTTGAATTTCTCTTTGCCCGGCAGAGTAGGCAGGGCACCGAGGTATTTAGCAAGGAGAGGAGCGATGGAATCGGCATTGCAGTCACCCACAAGCGTTCGCGATAAATCTGAATGAGGCGGTCGTAGTCGAGACTGTCGAGGTCGGCAGGACGGATGCGTACAGCACGCGGATGATTCTTGTAGATGACCTTGGCAACGGTATCGACGAGTGCGATGGTTGGTTGCATCTCCTGATTGCGAAGTGTCTCCTTCGTGCGGTTGATAAGTGCGTCGAATGCTTCCTGGTCTTTGCGTGGAGCAGTAAACGTGAGATAAACAAGTTGTAGAAGTGTCTCAAAGTCTTTCTTCACACACGAGCCCTGAATGCCCTCTGCGAAGATTCCTACGAAAGCATTGGCACTGGCCTGCTTGCCTGCA
>CACYGK010000013.1 GCA_902774005.1 uncultured Bacteroidales bacterium
CATTGCCGTCAGCGGTGATGCCGCCCCCGACGTGATGACCGAGGAGATTACCGTCGATGGCATGATAGAGCGCGTGACGGAAAAGACCGTCCTTGCCGGTACTAGCGTTATTCTATATGCCGGTTCCAGCACGGGGTGGACCGATGACTATCTGTGGGACAACGGTCAAAAGTCAAGTGTAATTGTCATCCCCAGCATCATGCAATCACGCGAATATCTATGTCAATATGCCAACCAGAGTGGAGCCGTCAGCGAGAGTCGCTTCCGTCTGAATGTTATACCTACCGAACCATATATCATATATAAAGATATGATGCTGAATTCGAAAGAAATAACAGTCGCAGAGGGTAGCACTCTGCAATTGGGGCTCAATCTTCCATTAACAATCAGAGCATCTGATGTAGAATGGAGCACAGGTGACAAAGGGGCCTTAATCACCCTAAACGACATCCAAACTAGCAACACATATACGGCTTCTTTTACACTTGCCGGCAAGGAAGTCAATATTGAGTTCGAGGTCTATGTGCGCAGTACGACCGATTACTCCTTAGAGTCGGGCAACTACATGATTCAGGAAATCAAAAGCGGGCGTCTGCTTACTGCACATGGAAGCGGAGAAGATGTCACGTTCGAACCGGGCGACACAGAGTCACCAGCCGAGGAACAGATATGGTTCATAGAGCAGAAATACAATCGTCATGCAATCATAAGTCTGCCCGACAGTCTGGGACTGCTCACAAGCGGAAAGTTAGGCAAGACAAAACTGAGAAACTACTACATGGAACAGCCAATCGGTTCCGAACAGATAGCTGTCCGCACAGGTGCAAGATCAGCTTCCAACACATACTGGCACATAAACGACGATGGCACTATCACTATCAACTCTACCCTCTCCGAATATCCACTCTGCTTCATCCCCTTTGATGTCACTACCGACGTAGTTGAAATAGAGGCAAAGGAGGAAAACATGAACGGAACAATTTATGATCTTCAGGGCCGCCGTATCAATGGCACTCCCAAGCATGGCATCTATATAATCAATGGAAAGAAAGTGTTAGTGAAATGAATGCAAAGAACACCATAGCTATATCTTTAGTTTTCATTATCTCCACCACACTACAAGCATTCTCCATAACACAGGTCACATACCTATTGGAAGGTCCTTTCGAGATTGTGGCACGCGACGGACAATATGCCTACACAAAGGGAGGCAGTGAACGCGATATGTGGACAGCGTGGCAGTTGGCTAAACAAGAAAAAAACGACGAAGCACTGGAGATTATCAATGCATATGCAAAAACCTTACAACGGTTCGAGGGGCACGATGCGCCACTTTGTGCCATTCAAGGCTATTGGCTCCTGCGCTCTATGATAATCCTGAAGAACAGACAGACAGAGGAATGGTCTGCGATGATTCGTCGTGCTTTTCTCCCGCTGATTGAGCAATTCGAAGCTGACAGTCCATACGCCAACGGCAATTGGGGACATATCGTAAACCGATGCCGTATGGCTGCCGCAATATTTCTTGACGACAAAGACCTCTACCAATACTCCTTAGATATTTACCTACATGCTAACGACAATGGTTCCCTACCCCATTACATCAGTGAGACTGGACAATGTCAGGAGACCGGACGCGACCAGGCACATGCACAACTTGGACTCGGTACAATGTGCGACATCTGTGAGATGGCTTGGCAACAGGGGGATGACCTCTGGGGAGCACTCGACAACCGATTGATGAAAGGCATGGAATACAGTGCCCGCTACAACTTGGGCTATGACGTACCGTTTGAGACGTGGCAGGACTGCACAGGACTCTACTGCGACTGGACAGAACCCGGTTCGATGCAGCGCGGACACATACGATGTGTATATGATGCGGCCTACAAACATTATACGACGGTGAAAGCTCTGAAGATGCCATATACGAAGAAACTCCTCGAGCTGCAACGGAAGGCGGAACGGCGAGGAGAAATATCCGAAGGCATGGAAGCTCGTACATTCAGCATAAAAGGTGTAAAGGAAGATACACAACTTCATCAGATCTTTACTTACCCTGCCCCAAAGGGTGCTCCACTGAAACAAGACTACGAGGTATTTGTCCGTCCCCGAAGTAGTAAGGAGTGGACGAGGGTAGATACGTATATGGCAAAAGTTAACGCGTCGATAGGTGATAATAGACACGAAATCTCGGAAATCAGCTATTGCATGTTTGACTTTACGGGCAATGTACTCGTGCGTGTAGTCTGCAAAAACAAAAAGTATCAAAGTGTGCGCATCCGTCCCGACTATCGGGGCGTGATTGCTCGCACTCCCAACGACTCCACTACGGAGTTCATGCTATTCCAACCAGAAAACATTAGCGTGGAGTTCGACGGTGACATCACCAACAACCTGTTACTATTCACGTCAAAGCCTGTTATATCCAAAGATGACGCAGAGCGGCAAGCAAAGGCAGACAAGCGTAGTTTTGTTTACTACGTCCCCGGTCTTTATGAACAGGACACCATTAAAGTGAAGAGCAACACGACCGTCTATCTCGACGGCGGCAGTTATTTCACTGGAACCTTCGCCATCGAGGATGCTCATGACGTAAGTATCTTGGGTCGTGGCATCGCCCGTCCGAAAAACGGATACGAAGGCTGTCATGTACATCGTTCACATAACATATTCATTGAAGGTTTGACTCTTAACACCTGTCCTATAGGCGGTTCTGACGAAGTAACTCTACACAATGTGCGCAGCATCTCGCATCCCAGTTGGGGCGACGGTCTGAACGTATTTGCTTCGCAGAACGTGCTTTACGACCGTATATTCTGCCGCAACTCGGATGACTGCACTACAGCCTACGCTTCGCGCAAGGGCTTTTGGGGTAACTGTCGCAATGTAACCATGCGCAACTCGACACTCTGGGCAGACGTAGCGCACCCCATCTTCATCGGCATTCACGGTAATGCAGAACGAGGCGATACCATCGAAAACCTGCACTATGAGAACATTGACATTCTCGGACAGGCAGAACCTCAGGTTGACTACCAAGGCTGCATGGCAATCAACTGCGGTGACAATAATCTCGTGCGTAACGTCACCTTCGAGAACATCCGCGTGGAGCAGATTCATCAAGGAAGTGTACTACAGGTCAAGGTAGGATTCAATCGTAAATACTGCTCCGCACCTGGTCGTAGCGTAGAAAATGTCACCTTCAGGAATATTCGCTATAAGGGTGAGCTGCCTTATCTCTCCATTATCGACGGCTACAACGATGAGCGCAAAGTAAAAGGCATAACATTCGAAGACATCAAAATCAACGGTTGCCTTTTTCACGACAAAATGAAAGACAAACCCGCGTGGTACTCGACCGCCGACTACATTCCCATGTATGTTGGTTCACACGTTGACAATATTACTTTTACTACGTATTGAAAATTTCTATCTTTCCTTCATACTGATTCAACAAAGGGGATGTGCCGCAGCACATCCCCTTTGGTTATGTATGTTTCAATGACTGATTAGTCGTTGAACGAGGAGAATGCGAAGTCAGGATTGAACTGAGGACGCTGCAGGTCGGTATATTCATCTTTGTCGCCGACGATAATGCGTTCGAATTCACGCAGACCGGTACCTGCTGGGATGAGGTGTCCGCAGATTACGTTTTCCTTCATTCCTTCGAGTGTATCGCTCTTTCCAGAGATAGCTGCCTCGTTGAGAACCTTGGTAGTCTCCTGGAAGGATGCTGCGCTGACGAAGCTCTTTGCTCCGAGGGCTGCACGGGTGATACCCTGAAGTATCTGAGTAGACGTAGCGGGAACGGCATCGCGTGTCTGAACGATCTTGAGGTCACGACGCTTGAGCATTGAGTTCTCATCACGCAGTTTGCGAGCTGTGACAATCATACCCGGAAGCATGGTCTCAGAGTCACCGGCATCGGTAACAACTTTCTTGCCCCAGATGCGGTCGTTCTCTTCAAGGAAGTCGATTTTATCGACGATTCCGTCTTCGAGGAAGCGTGTGTCACCGGCATCGTTGATCTGTACCTTACGCATCATCTGACGTACGATGATTTCGAAGTGCTTGTCGTTGATAGACACACCTTGCATACGATAGACATCCTGTACCTGGTTGACGATGTATTCCTGAACAGCCGTAGGACCCTTGATGGCAAGGATGTCGGCTGGAGTGATGGCACCGTCGGACAGCGGTGTACCTGCACGCACGTAGTCGTTCTCCTGAACAAGTATCTGCTTTGACAGCGGAACGAGGTATTTGCGTACGTCACCTACCTTGGAAGTAAGGATGATTTCGCGGTTTCCACGCTTTACCTTACCCATTGTAACCTCACCGTCGATTTCGGCAACGATTGCTGGGTTAGACGGGTTACGAGCCTCGAAGAGCTCTGTGACACGTGGAAGACCACCGGTGATATCGCCTGCCTTGGCAACTGAACGAGGTATCTTGACGAGTACGTCGCCGGCTGTCAGTTCCTGTCCGTCTTCAATGATGATGTGACCATTGATCGGGAAGTTGTAGGTACGCATGAGTTCGCCGTTTTCATCGATGATATGTGCCATAGGAACGATACCCTTGTTATCGCGTGATTCGATGACGATGAGGTCGCGCAGACCTGTGGTTTCGTCGGTTTCAACGCGGTAAGTGACACCTTCCTTGACGCCTTCGAACTGTACCTTTCCGGCAAATTCGGTAACGATGACTGAGTTGAATGGATCCCAATCAGCGATGACCTGACCTGCTTCGACGATGTCTCCTTCTTTTGCGTAGAGGTTGGCACCGTAAGGAACGGATACGGTAGAGAGGGCAATGCCTGTGTTCACATCGACGAAACGGAGTTCGGCAAGACGACCTACTACGATCTGTCCTTCCGGATGTTCTGCAGTAGGACGGTCGATGGTGCGAAGTTCTTCGAATTCGAGACGTGAGTGGTTCTTTGCCTTTATCTGTGCGTTGGCTGCAGCGTTACCTGCAACACCACCGGCGTGGAATGTACGGAGTGTAAGCTGTGTACCCGGTTCACCGATTGCCTGCGCTGCGATGACACCGACTGCCTCACCCTTCTGTACCATACGCTGGGTAGCGAGGTTACGTCCGTAACACTTCATGCAGACACCCTTCTTGCTTTCGCAGGTAAGTACTGAACGGATTTCAACGCTTTCGATACCTGACTCTTCGATTTCATGAGCGATGCGGTCGGAGATTTCCTCGCCGCTGGCAACGAGAAGTTCGTTGGTAGACGGGTTGACGATATCGTGAACAGATACACGACCACGGATGCGGTCTTCGAGACTTGCAACGACACGGTCGCCATCCTTGAGTGCTGTACAGATAAGTCCGCGCAGTGTACCACAGTCTTCTTCTGTGATGATGACGTCGTGGCTGACATCGACGAGACGACGAGTCAGATAACCTGCGTCGGCTGTCTTGAGGGCTGTATCGGCAAGACCCTTACGTGCACCGTGAGTAGAGATGAAGTATTCGAGCACCGACATACCCTCTTTAAAGTTAGAGATGATAGGGTTCTCGATGATGTTGTTGTCGCTTGCACCTGCCTTCTGCGGCTTAGCCATAAGTCCACGCATACCTGCGAGCTGAGAGATCTGGTCGGCAGAACCACGGGCACCGGAGTCGAGCATCATGAAGACGGCGTTGAAGCCCTGGTCGGCTTCGGTCATCTGCTTCATGAGAGTCTTCTTCAGTTTGTCGTTTGCCTTCGTCCATGTCTCAACCACCTGCTGGTAACGGTCCTTATCGGTGATAAGACCGAAGGAGTAGTTGGCTGTAATCTGGTCAACGGTGTCGTGACCTTCCTGTACGATTGCATCTTTCTCTTCAGGTATAATAATGTCATCAAGCACGAATGAAAGTCCACCTTCGTATGCCTTGCGGTAACCGAGGTTCTTGATTCCATCGAGGAAATGACATGCGCGTGCCATACCGACACCACGGATAACCTTAGTGATGACTTTCTTGAGGGCTTTCTTACCGATGACTTCGTTAACAAAGCCGATTTCATCGGGGATTACCTCATTGATGATGATACGACCAACAGTAGTCTCGACGAGGTGACGGATAGGAGTTCCGTTTGCATCTACGTCATCGACAATACACTTGATGAGGGCATGTACGTCGACACGACCTTCGTTGTATGCTATGATTGCCTCTTCTGTGCCGTAGAAAGTGAGTCCCTCACCCTTGGCTCCCGGACGTACCTTAGAGATGTAGTAGAGTCCGAGCACCATATCCTGTGAAGGAACGGTGATTGGATCGCCACTGGCTGGAGAGAGGATGTTGTGGCTCTGAAGCATGAGGAGCTGTGCCTCGAGGATTGCTTCGTTGGAGAGTGGAAGGTGGACTGCCATCTGGTCACCGTCGAAGTCGGCGTTGAACGCTGTACATGCCAACGGGTGGAGCTGGATTGCCTTACCTTCTATCATCTTAGGCTGGAATGCCTGAATACCGAGTCGGTGAAGTGTCGGGGCACGGTTGAGAAGTACCGGGTGACCCTTCATTACGAATTCGAGGATATCCCAGATTACCGGGTCGCGACGGTCAACAATCTTCTTTGCACTCTTGACTGTCTTGACGATACCGCGCTCGATGAGCTTACGGATAACGAACGGTTTGTAGAGTTCGGCAGCCATGAGTTTCGGCAGACCGCACTCACCCATGTTGAGCTCAGGACCAACGACGATAACTGAACGTGCTGAGTAGTCGACACGCTTACCGAGGAGGTTCTGACGGAAACGTCCCTGCTTACCCTTCAGAGAGTCGGAGAGTGACTTGAGAGGACGGTTGCTCTCACCCTTAACCGCACTTGCCTTACGAGAGTTGTCGAAGAGAGAATCGACTGCCTCCTGAAGCATGCGCTTTTCGTTGCGGAGGATGACATCCGGAGCCTTGATTTCGATAAGACGCTTCAGACGGTTGTTACGGATGATGACACGACGATAGAGGTCGTTAAGGTCACTGGTAGCGAAACGTCCGCCATCGAGTGGCACGAGTGGACGGAGTTCGGGAGGAGTAACCGGTATGTTGTGCATAATCATCCACTCAGGACGGTTGAGACCGCTGCTGGCACGGAACGACTCTACTACCTGCAGACGCTTGAGCGACTCGGTACGGCGCTGTGCACTACCATCCTGGCTGGCACGGTCGCGCAGTTCGTAAGAGAGTTTGTCGAGGTCGACACGCTTCAGGAGCACTTCGATTGCCTCGGCACCCATGAGTGCGATGAACTTGTTAGGATCGTCGTCAGGGAGGTACTGGTTGCCTTCGGGAAGGTTGTCTATGATGTCATAGTACTCTTCCTCGGAAAGGAGTTCGCCGTCGACGATGTTGTCACCGTTGTCGGCTACACCTGCCTGAATGATGATGTAACGCTCGTAGTATATGATTGCATCGAGTTTCTTTGTAGGTATTCCAAGAAGATAACCTATCTTGTTGGGCAACGAACGGAAATACCAGATGTGGGCTACCGGAACGACAAGTGCTATGTGTCCGGCACGCTCACGACGTACTTTCTTCTCTGTCACCTCGACACCGCATCGGTCGCAGACAATGCCTTTGTAGCGGATACGCTTGTATTTGCCGCAATGGCACTCGTAATCCTTTGTCGGACCGAAGATGCGCTCACAGAAGAGACCATCGCGCTCAGGCTTGTAAGTGCGGTAGTTGATAGTCTCAGGCTTCAACACTTCACCGAAGGAATTCTCGAGGATTTCCTCAGGGGAAGCAAGACCAATAGTGATCTTGGTGAAATTAGTTTTTGATTTAGATTCTTTCTTAAAAGCCATCTTTGTATATCTTCTTTGTTATTAATCTAATGTAATGCTCAGACCGAGTCCGCGCAGCTCGTGGAGCAGCACGTTGAGTGACTCTGGAATACCAGGAGTTGGCATCGGTTCGCCCTTGACGATTGCCTCGTAGGCTTTGCTACGACCTGTAACGTCGTCGGACTTGATGGTAAGGATTTCCTGAAGGACATGTGATGCACCGAAGGCTTCGAGTGCCCAGACTTCCATTTCTCCGAAACGCTGTCCACCGAACTGAGCCTTACCACCGAGTGGCTGCTGAGTGATGAGTGAGTACGGACCGATAGAACGGGCGTGCATCTTGTCTTCAACCATGTGACCGAGTTTCAGCATGTAGGTAACACCGACGGTAGCCGGCTGGTCGAAACGCAGACCTGTCTCACCGTTGTAGAGGTATGTACGGCTGTAACGTGGCAAACCTGCCTTGTCGGTCCACTCGCAGAGGTCTTCAAGACGTGCTCCGTCGAAGATCGGAGTGGCGAACTTGACACCGAGTTTCTTACCTGCATAACCGAGGACTGTCTCAAAGATCTGTCCGATGTTCATACGGGAAGGCACACCGAGCGGGTTGAGTACAATATCGACTGGAGTACCATCCTCGAGGAACGGCATGTCCTCCTGACGTACTACCTTTGATACGATACCTTTGTTTCCGTGACGACCTGCCATCTTGTCACCGACGCCAATCTTACGCTTCTTGGCGATGTATACCTTGGCCATCTGGATGATGCCTGACGGGAGTTCGTCGCCGATGGTAAGTGCGTATTTCTTACGCTTGAGTTCTGCATCGAGAAGCTTGTACTGCTTGAGGTAGTTGATGACGAGCTGCTTGATGAGCTGGTTTGCATGTTCGTCGTCGGTCCAACCTGAGAGCTGAACTGATGTCCAGTCGAGGTTGCTGAGTGCGCCGGCAATGAACTTGGCACCCTTCGGGATGATGTCGGCACCCATGAAGTCCTTGACTCCCTGAGATGTCTTGCCCTTGGTGAGCTGAAGGAGTTTGTCGATGAGGATGTCTTTCAGGTCGCATACCTTATCGTCGAATTCCTGGTCGTATTTCGGAAGTATCTTCTTGTCCTCAGCCTTTGAAGCACGAGTCTTGATAGCCTTGGAGAAGAGTTTCTTGTCGATTACGACACCGGAGAGTGACGGAGTAGCCTTGAGGGATGCATCCTTAACGTCACCTGCCTTGTCGCCGAAGATGGCGCGAAGCAGTTTCTCTTCAGGTGACGGATCGCTCTCTCCCTTCGGAGTAATCTTACCGATAAGGATGTCACCCGGTTCGATGCGGGCACCGACACGTACGATACCGCTGTCGTCGAGGTCTTTGGTAGCCTCTTCGCTGACGTTTGGAATATCGGATGTCAGTTCCTCGAGTCCACGCTTTGTCTCACGTACTTCGAGTGAGTATTCATCGACGTGAACTGAAGTAAGGATATCTTCGCGAACGAGTCGTTCGTTAAGCACGATAGCGTCCTCATAGTTGTAACCCTTCCAAGGCATGTAGGCAACGAGGAGGTTGCGTCCGAGCGCAAGTTCACCTGCCTCTGTAGCATAACCTTCGGTGAGGATGTCGCCCTTCTTGACACGCTGACCGGCATCGCAGATTGGACGAAGGTCGATGGTCATGTTCTGGTTGGTACGACGGAACTTAGGAATCTTATATTCTTTGAGCGCAGGCACGAAGCTTACGAATTCCTCGTCTTCGGTGCGGTCGTAGAGAATACGGATTGTAGTAGCATCTACATATTCTACAACACCGTCGCCTTCAGCAGTAATCATTGTACGAGAGTCTTCGCACACCTGCTTTTCGATACCGGTACCGACGATTGGAGCTTCTGTACGGATAAGTGGAACTGCCTGGCGCATCATGTTGGAACCCATCAACGCACGGTGAGCATCGTCGTGCTCGAGGAACGGGATGAGGGCTGCTGCAATAGATGCAATCTGCTGTGGAGCAACATCCATGAAGTCGACTTCGGTAGGTGGAACGACTGGGTAGTCGGCATCCTGACGGCATTTAACGACCTTACGGATGAAGGAACCGTCGTCGCGCAGCGGTGCATTACCCTGACCGATAACCTTGCCTGTCTCTTCCTCAGCAGAGAGATATACGATGTGGTCGTTGTTGATGTCGGCTTTTGAGTTTACGACAGGACGATACGGAGTCTCGATGAATCCGAGGTCGTTGATTTTTGCATAAACACAAAGAGAGGAGATAAGTCCGATGTTCGGACCTTCAGGGCTCTCGATAGGACAGAGACGACCATAGTGTGTGTAGTGTACGTCACGAACCTCGAAACCTGCACGTTCACGAGAAAGACCGCCAGGACCGAGGGCACTGAGACGACGCTTATGTGTCACTTCGGCAAGTGGGTTTGTCTGGTCCATGAACTGAGACAGAGGGTTGGTGCCGAAGAATGAATTGATAACGCTTGATATTGTCTTTGCGTTGATAAGGTCGGTAGGTGTGAACACTTCGTTGTCACGCACGTTCATGCGTTCACGGATAGTACGGCTCATACGTGCCAGACCTATTGCGAACTGGTTGGAGAGCTGCTCGCCGACGGTACGTACACGACGGTTAGAGAGGTGGTCGATATCATCGACTACTGCCTTAGAGTTAGCCAGTTCGACGAGATATTTGATAATCTCGATAATGTCTTCCTTTGTCAATACACGTATCTCAGGGTCGGTATTCAGACCAAGTTTAGAATTGATACGGTAGCGACCTACATCACCCAAGTCGTAACGCTTCTCGGAGAAGAACAGGTTGTTGATGACTTCGCGTGCGCTGGCATCATCAGCAGGGTCTGCATTGCGGAGCTGACGGTAGATGTAGATGACAGCTTCCTTCTCAGAGTTACTTGGGTCTTTCTGCAGTGTATTAAATATGATAGAGAAGTCGGATGCATTGACATTCTCATTGTGTACAAGGATGTTTTCAACGCCCGATTCAAGTATTTCGTCTATATGCTCTTGTTCCAGAACTGTCTCGCGGTCGATGATGACCTCGTTACGTTCGATTGATACAACCTCGCCAGTATCTTCATCAACAAAATCTTCATTCCATGACTTAAGAACACGTGCTGCCAGTTTGCGGCCTTTCACTTTCTTAAGGTTGGCTGCCGTCACTTTCACTTCTTCGGCAAGGTCGAAGATACTCAGGATGTCTTTATCTGACTCGAATCCGATGGCACGAAGCAGTGTGGTAACGGGTAATTTCTTTTTACGGTCGATGTATGCATACATCACGTTGTTGATGTCGGTAGCAAACTCGATCCATGAGCCCTTGAACGGTATGATACGTGCTGAGAACAGAGGAGTACCGTTGGCATGAACGCTCGATCCGAAGAATACACCAGGAGAACGGTGCAACTGTGATACTACAACACGCTCTGCACCGTTGATTACGAATGTACCGTTGTCGGTCATATAAGGGATAGGACCGAGGAATACATCCTGGATGACAGTGTCGAAGTCTTCGTGGTCGGGATCGGAACAGTACAACTTGAGTTTTGCCTTCAAAGGTACGCTGTAGGTCAGACCACGCTCAAGACATTCTTCGATTGTGTAGCGGGGGGCATCAATGTAATAATCCAAGAACTCGAGTACGAAGTTGTTACGAGTGTCTTGAATAGGGAAATTCTCTGCAAATACTTTGTAAAGACCATCGTTCTTGCGCTTCTCTGGCGGGGTGTCGAGCTGCAAGAAATCCTTAAACGACTTCAACTGTACGTCGAGGAAGTCGGGATAAGGCATCGGATTCTTTACGGTTGCAAAGTTTACTCGATTGTTGATGATTTTGGACATCTTTGATTATTTTATTTAGAAAAAACTGTAACAAGAGTGTGGAAAAAAGTGTTCTCTTATTGATGTGTGGGTGTGTCCTGAATGAGAAAAAGACACAAAAAGGTTAAGAACCCTCAACCTGAGGATTCTTAACCTTTTGAGTTATTAAGGTGAAATTACTTAATCTCTACCTCTGCACCAGCAGCTTCGAGTGCAGCCTTAACAGCCTCAGCTGTAGCCTTGTCTACACCTTCCTTAACGTTGCAAGGAGCACCGTCTACGAGATCCTTAGCCTCTTTCAGACCAAGTCCGAGAGCTTCCTTAGCTGCCTTAACAACACCAAGCTTAGCAGCACCTGCGCTCTTGAGAACTACATCGAAAGATGTCTTCTCTTCAGCAGCAGCTTCGCCGCCTGCAGCTGGGCCAGCAGCAACTGCAACAGCTGCAGCAGCTGGTTCAATTCCGTACTCATCCTTGAGGATAGCCTTAAGTTCTGTAACTTCTTTTACTGTCAAATTTACCAATTCTTCAGCAATAGCTTTAATATCTGCCATCGTCTTAAAAATTTTAATTATTGTTTATACTATTATTCGTTAATAAAATTTGTTTGTGGACAAAAGCCAAGTAAAATGAAAGGGCGATTATCCTTTTTTCTCGATTGCGTCAAGCAGACCGTGAATAGTGGTACCACCGTCGAGTGCAGAAAGCACGCTGTTGGTCGGACCTTCGAGGGCTGCGATAACGTCGGCAATGAGTTCGTTCTTGCTCTTGATAGACGAAAGAGCATCGAGTTGATTTGCTCCGATATAGCAACTTTCCTCTGCATATGCACCCTTGAGTGCAGGCATGTCACCATGTCCCTTTGCGAAACTCTTAATCATCTTAGCAGGTACGTTGGCTGTCTGACAGAACATGATACCTGTAGTATTCTTAAGAATCGGCTTGAGTGCTTCAAACTCTTCACCACCCTTACGTTCGAGGGCTTTGATGAACAGAGTGTTCTTTACAACCTGGAGTTTGATTTGATTCTTAAAGCACTCGCGACGGAGTTCGCTTGTAGTAACAGAGTCAAGAGCGGTTACATCAACTACGTAGAAATGAGGATAGCTGTTGAGCGTCTCAACGAGGCTATCAATAAGTAAAGCTTTATCTTCTTTCTTCATGATTCCTTACGTTTTAATTATTCAACAGACTTAGGGTCAACTTTTACACCCTTACTCATTGTACTTGAAAGATAAATGCTCTTGATGTAAGTACCTTTAGCTGTAGCAGGCTTAAGCTTGATGATAGTGTTGATGAACTCCTGAGCGTTCTGTGCAATCTTCTCAGCAGAGAATGATACCTTACCGATAGATGCATGAACGATACCGGACTTGTCAACCTTAAAGTCAATCTTACCTTGCTTAACTTCACGAATAGCCTTTGCTACGTCCATTGTAACCGTACCACTCTTGGGGTTAGGCATGAGTCCGCGAGGACCGAGAACACGACCGAGCGCACCAATCTTACCCATGCATGATGGCATAGTGATGATAACGTCGATATCTGTCCAGCCACCCTTAATCTTGTCGATGTATTCTTCAAGACCAACATAGTCGGCTCCAGCTTCTGTAGCAGCAGTAACCTGATCAGAAGTAACGAGTGCAAGCACGCGAACTTCTTTACCGGTTCCGTTAGGGAGAGAAACAACACCACGAACCATCTGGTTTGCCTTACGAGGGTCAACACCAAGACGGATGTCGATGTCGAGCGACGCGTCAAACTTTGTGAAGGTAATGTCCTTCACGAGCTGTGATGCCTCTGCAAGTGTGTATGACTTCCCTGTTTCAACCTTGTCAGCAACTGCCTTCTGATTTTTTGTAAGTTTACTCATCTTGATTGAATTTTTTAATTATTACCAGGGAATTAATTACTTGACAGTAATACCCATACTTCTTGCTGTACCAGCAATCATAGACATAGCTGACTCTATAGTAAAGCAGTTCAGGTCAGGCATCTTATCCTCTGCAATGGCACGTACCTGATCCCATGTAACTGTAGCCACCTTCTTACGGTTTGGCTCAGCTGAACCCTTCTTTATCTTTGCAGCTTCCATCAACTGTACTGCTGCAGGAGGGGTCTTAATCACGAAATCATAAGACTTGTCTGCATAGTAGGTAATAACGACTGGAAGTACCTTACCAGCCTTATCCTGAGTTCTGGCGTTGAATGCTTTACAGAAATCCATGATGTTTATACCCTTAGAACCAAGTGCAGGTCCTACTGGGGGAGATGGATTTGCAGCGCCACCTTTAATCTGTAATTTGATTAATCCAGCAACTTCTTTAGCCATTTTTTTTGATTTATTAATTGATTAACGATAAAGACAGGACTCGCGTAACATCAAGCCATATCTTTTGAAACTTGTGAGAAGCTTAATTCGAGCGGTGTTACACGTCCGAAAATCTTAACCGACACTTTCAGTTTCTGCTTGTCTGTATTTACACTTTCGATTGTTCCGTCGAAACCACTGAACGGACCATCGGCAACTTTGACCGATTCACCGACCGTAAAGTCGGTCTGTACGTTCATTGCAGCAGTTTCTGCCTCAACTCCGATACCGAGCATGCGGTTGAGTTCTGCCTGACGCACTGGAGATGGTTTGTCCATTCCGCCAATGAATCCGAGAACACCCGGAGTGTTGCGAAGCATGTGAGGAATTTCACCAACGAGTGCTGCCTCAACCAGTACGTATCCGGGCAGAAGATTGCGCTTCTGCTCTACACGCTTGTTTGTAGCAGTAGTCTTGATGACATTCTCTGTCGGAATAAGAACCTGTGAAACGAACTGCTCGTAGCCATGATTCTTCATATCAAGTTCAATGTATTCCTTGACATTAGCCTCTTTGCCACTAATAGTACGCAACACATACCAATTCTTTTCAATCTCAGCCATAATTACCCTCCTTACAAAATATTAAAAGAGTGAGTAAACAAGCTTCATGACCTCTTCAAAGAAAGAGTCCATGATGAAGACAACAATTGCAATGATGATGGAAGCTGATAAAACGATCACTGCACTGTTTGTCAATTCCTTATATGAAGGCCAAGAACACTTATGAACAAGTTCATCGTATGATTCTTTGCAATAATTGATAACTTTTCCTATCATATTATTATTTTTATCGTTTGGCACGGGAAGAGAGGCTCGAACTCCCGACACCTGGTTTTGGAGACCAGTGCTCTGCCAACTGAGCTATTCCCGTAGATTAGTTGAGGGTTAAGTGTTCTGAATTTGAGCTCCAAAACCTTGCCCTCAACTTATCATTTTATGTTTTTCCCATTAAGCCGAAGCTTAGCCGGGAAGAGTGTCTGATTAGTCAAATACTTCTGTTACCTGACCAGAACCTACTGTACGTCCACCTTCACGGATAGCGAAACGGAGACCTACATTGATAGCAACTGGGTAGATGAGTTCAACCTTGATTTCTACGTTGTCACCAGGCATAACCATTTCTACTCCGTCTGGGAGAGAGATTTCACCTGTACAGTCCATAGTACGGAGGTAGAACTGAGGACGATAGTGGTTCTTGAATGGAGTGTGACGACCACCTTCTTCCTTCTTCAGAACGTAGATAGAAGCCTTGAAGCCCTTATGAGGAGTGATAACACCCGGGTGAGTGATTACCATACCACGCTTAACGTCTTTCTTATCGATACCACGGAGGAGCAGACCTACGTTATCACCAGCCTGACCTTCGTCGAGGATCTTACGGAACATTTCAACACCAGTAACAACTGACTTAGCATCTTCACCGAGACCGAGGAGCTGAACTTCGTCACCTACCTTGATAACACCAGTTTCGATACGACCTGTAGCAACTGTACCACGACCAGTGATTGAGAATACGTCTTCAACTGGCATCAAGAATGGCTTATCAACGGCGCGAACTGGTTCCTGAATCCAAGTGTCGCAAGCGTCCATAAGTTCCATTACCTTGTCTTCCCACTTCTTAACACCGTTGAGAGCACCAAGAGCAGAACCGCGGATGAATGGAGTATCATCTTCGAATTCATACTGAGCGAGGAGGTCACGCATTTCCATCTCAACGAGGTCGAGCATTTCCTCATCGTCAACCATATCACACTTATTCATGAATACAACAAGACGTGGTACGTTTACCTGACGAGCGAGCAGAATGTGCTCACGAGTCTGTGGCATAGGACCGTCAGTTGCAGCTACTACGATGATAGCACCGTCCATCTGAGCAGCACCAGTAACCATGTTCTTTACATAGTCGGCGTGTCCCGGACAGTCAACGTGAGCATAGTGACGCTTTGCAGTCTCATACTCAACGTGTGCAGTGTTGATAGTGATACCACGCTCCTTCTCTTCTGGAGCGTTGTCAATCTGATCGAATGACTTAACTTCTGACAGACCCTGCTTTGCAAGAACTGTAGTGATAGCAGCTGTAAGAGTAGTCTTACCATGGTCAACGTGACCGATTGTACCGATGTTTACGTGCGGTTTGGTACGTTCGAATTTTTCTTTTGCCATAATTAAAAAAAATGTCTATTAATATAATAATGTGTAACTTGATTTTCCGTTTTCACTTTTTGTAATCT
Source organism: uncultured Bacteroidales bacterium (assembly GCA_902774005.1). GTDB lineage: Bacteria > Bacteroidota > Bacteroidia > Bacteroidales > Bacteroidaceae > Minthosoma. Next base: position 16,223 of record CACYGK010000013.1, read on the forward strand.
TCGTCTGAGAGCTGTTACCGAGACTTGAACTCGGGACCTCTTCCTTACCAAGGAAGTGCTCTACCGCTGAGCTATAACAGCAACATATTGAAGTGTCCTGTCTTTCAGCAAACTTAGAGCATCAGGTCGTTTCTCTCTGGTTTCAATACACCGACTTTGAGAGCCTCTTGTCGGATTCGAACCAACGACCCCGAGATTACAAATCACGTGCTCTGGCCAACTGAGCTAAAGAGGCTTTTCACCCTCATGCACAGACTACTCCATACAAAGCGGGTGCAAAGTTAGACCTTATTTTTTGATTACCAAAATTTTTGCAGACATTTTTTATTTGCCTGCCTGTTTTTCCTTATATCTCTGCAACTGCTTTTCCAGAGCAGATAATGATTCCTGTATTGCTTCTTCGAATGTGTTGCAAACCTTTTCTGCATACAGTTCCTCACCAGGAAGAGATACTGTGAGTGCAGCCTGTTTGTTCATTACAGTTTCGGGTTTTACAACCTTTAGTGACACCTCGACCTTTCTTATATTATCACAAAATTTCTCCAGTTTGCTGACTTTCTTCTGGATGAACTCTTGCAACTTGTCCGTTGCATCAAACTTGATTGTCTTAACGTTAATGTCCATAATACTGAGTTTTTCGGGTTTCGACCATCTTACGGTTTCCACCATGTTATACATAAGGTTTTTCAGTTTCTCACTCGCGTGGATGTGCATTTTTGTACACATCTTTCAATTCTTCGAACGACAGATGGGTATAGATTTCCGTGGTTGCAAGGTTTTCGTGTCCGAGCAGTTTCTGAATGGAGCCCAGGTCGGCATCGTTGTTCAGCATCGCCGTAGCGAAAGAGTGTCGCAGCACGTGTGGAGTACGCTTTTTCTGTTGGGTGACCTTCGAAAGATTCTTCTTTACTATCTCACCCACTTTTGCGTAAGCAACCGGCTGACCGTCTTTTTTCACAAACAAACTTTCCGGAGTAACATCTGTAATCTCAGCTCTTGCCTCGAGATACCTTTCGACCTCCTCTTTCAGTTCATTCCCGAACGGTACTATCCGCTGCTTATTGCGTTTACCCGTCACCTTGAGTTGCATCGACCTGAGATCGACATCCGCATCTCGCAATGATAAGAGTTCAGCGCGACGAATGCCCGTTTCGTAAAACATCATCACAATCAGTCTGTCTCTGATTCCCTCGAACGAAGTGTCTTTCTCCATTTCGGAGAGGAGTCGGTCAATATCCTTCTCCCTTACGAACGAAGGCAGTTTCTTCGGCATCTTAGGTGCAACTACTTTCTCCATCGGATTTACATCCACCCACCCCATGCGGCGCAGGTATTTGTAGAATGTGCGAAGCGGACTCAGTCCGCCATAGTTGACCGTAGAGATATCCTTGCCTTCTTTGTCAAGCATGTACACAACCCACTCCCTCACTACTGAGGCGTCGACTGTGCGCCATGTCAACGTTGCATCCAACTCTTCGAAAAACTTCTGAAACACCCTGAGCGAGTCGCCATATTTCCGCACCGTCAGCGGCGAATAACTGCGCTCGGCACTGAGATATTCCAGAAAGGAATCAATCCACGTTCCCATTTTCGTCATGCGTTCTTTATGAAACACGCGACCAATTTAGGACTTTTCTTTCAAACAACAAGTGTTTGATGCAAAAAAATTCAAGAAATTAATACGATTTTAATTTTTTACTCCTCTTCAGAGTGAAGTTTGTTTACGTAAATTGCGTGTTGCATCTTAATGCGCTTCTCTACTGAAGGCTTTACAAACTGCTTACGTGTACGAACTTCTTTGATAACACCAGTCTTTTCAGACTTTCTCTTGAACTTCTTGAGCGCGCGCTCAATGTTCTCACCTTCTTTTACAGGAACGATGATCATTCTTAATACTTTTTGTTTATAATAATTAATAATGTATATAGGGCTAAACCACTTACAAAAGGGCACACCCTATGCTGGGATTTTCCCAACGAGCCGCAAAGTTACGGCAAATTCTTCAATTGGCAAAAACTTTAACAATACTTTTTTCTTTTCACCCCTTTCTTCTTCATTTTAAACAAATGTCGTAACTTCGCGCCGAATTTGGATTTGACATGAAACAACGTAACCATGCATTCGACCTTTTATGCGGACTTTGCATACTCCGCATGATACTGCTCCACACCATCAGCATGTGTGGATTCCGACGCGAACACTGGTTCGTCGAAATCATGTATTGGACCTTCTTTTTCATGTCCTTCTTCTTCTTCAAGGCAGGATATTTCAACAAAGGCATAGTGCTAGACTACCATTCATACCTGACCGACAGAGTGCGCCGCCTTCTCGTTCCTTACATCGTTTGGGGACTCATAGGTTCGGTCATTTATTTCTCATTCCTTTATTTTGTACCTGCGCTCCACCCCACCCTTGCAAAACTACGCTGGAGTCACGTCTACACACTCAGTCATTTCTACGGAAACCCTCCGTGCTGGTTCCTGTTTTCATTCTTCTGCGCTTACATCGTAATAGGAACAGTCAACAAACTGCACCTCAATCGCACATATAACTATATCGTCCCCACGTTCCCGTTCATAAGCTACTATCTGTTTACCATAAAGAATCCTCTGTGGATGTCGCTAAACAACGTGTTCATGGGACTCTACTTCTTCCAGCTCGGACATTGGTGGCGACTCCTACAGGACAGACTAAGGAAAAATGACAAAGAACAGAGCAAGGGGAAAACAATATCAGGTATACGTACTGCAACGGTTTTCCTGTTAGTCATATCCTGTCTGCTTATTGCTGAATTCATCTATTTCAACCGTCATTACCACGGCGAATACGATATGAGTCTGAACAAATGGGTACATCGTCCATGGGCTGCAGCAATCAACGCCACATATGCACTGGTCGGACTTTCAGGTCTGATGCTCATCGTCATCAAACGTCGGATACCATTTGTGAACTACATAGGTGAACACTCTATGGTGTTTTTCGTTGTGCACTACCCTATTATCTTTATCTATCGGTTCAGTTGTATTGCCTTCGGACACAATATCCGCCACAACTGGATCGACTGCGTTGTGCTTACTGCACTGATTCTGATTGTTTGCCGCCTGCTTGTACCCTACATCGAGCGGGCACCTTGGTTGAGCGGACGTATAAAAAAACGCCACCTATTTCAGATGGCGTGAACGTTGTTGATTGTCGTCAAATACCTTAAACTCATACCCTTGGTTCTTCAACCATTCCAACGACTTGGGCAATGCCGTTTTCAATTTGTCGATTGAGCGTAACGAGTCGTGGAATGTGATTATACTTCCCGGACGGGTATAGAGTTTTACATTTTCAAACACTTCTTCGGCATTTAGTCGGCGCGAATAGTCACGGGTTACGAGATCCCACATGATGACCGTATATTTCTTACGCAGATACAGATACTGGTCATGGCGCATCCAACCGTGAGGCGGACGGAACAGATTGCTGTGAATATAGTCGTCGGCCTTTCTTACGTTGCGCAGATAACCCCAAAACGAATGACGCAGACCTCCGATGTGGTTATGTGTATGATTACCCACCTGATGACCGCGACTCCTAATCATGTCGTACAGTTCGGGGTATTTCCTTACGTTGTCACCAACCATGAAGAAAGTAGCTTTGACATTAAATTTATCCAAGGTATCCAGAATCCAAGGAGTTGCCTCGGGTATGGGACCATCGTCGAAGGTGATATATACCGCCTTCTCCGAATGGTCCATTCTCCATATAGCACTTGGATACAACCAGCGTAGCCACTTTGATGGTTGTTCTATAATCATAGCCGTTCGTTAATTCATTTTGATTCCAGCTTCCTTCGACTTCACCACGAATGCACGATAGAGATCATTCAGATCTTCGTCGAGTTTGTCAGCCATTCTTGTGTACTTCTCGTTCTTCTCGCCCATCTGATCGTACGTCTGAACGATATTCAGCAGTATGCTCACCTCCTGATAGCAGTCTCTGTAGGCAGCAGCAAAACGGTATGTATTGAGCGAAAGATACCAGGAAAGATACTCCTTAGATTTCTTTGTCAATGCCTCCATTATATGATTTGCCTTACCGAGTTCACCACATGCAATATACGAACTGATAAGATCGAACGAACCACCTGCCACGTCATGAGGAACATTATATTCTGGAATCTCCTCTTCACACTTGGCAAGGGCTTTCTTAGCCATATCAAATTTCTTTTCTCTTACCAGAGTGCTTATCAGATTTGCAAACCAACGGCGATGGGTGTAACACATACGCATAGTGGTTTCATCGATATACAGTCCCGGCTGCTTCAAGTTTCCGTAACGATACTTATTCATCATGTTATCGTACATCTTCTCCGAATCTACAATCGTATTCATCGGCACATTCTGCGAGAATGTGAACGGAGTGATACGCCATGCAATACCTTCCTGTATGAAGTTATAGTACAGTTTGCCATAATTGCTCGAACCCACTGTCGTCGACATGTAGAGCGGACGTGAGAAGTTAGCCTCGGTTATCATCTCAAGCATCATGATAAAACTCTTCGACACACGGCCCTGACCGGCAAGACTGATGACCATCTTATCAGGTATGCTGTCGTTCGGAATCATCATGCCCGACTTGCGCACAGCCTCCTTATCAACCGTGATATAGAGAGTGTCACTTGGCAGACATGCCGGCAGATTGTCGGTAAGTTCCCTGTATTCTGCAGGAATATCCTCCTTGAGCAGGAACTTATGAATAGCAGTATGTGCCTCAAACGGATTATCGCCCCAAATCTTATGAGCAGTAACACTGTCCTGAGCATATACATGCTTAATAAAATCCTCCATCCTGACACCTTCGCCACTGAATCCTATCGTCGGGTTGATTTCAATCATCTCGTTCTTACCGCTTGTATATTGCAGACGGCTCCACGTGATAGGCAGAGGACTCGACTGACCCTCACCCGAGAAGGCAGGGCGTTTCATCTGGTCGATGTACCAGTCTGTCTGCAGATAACTCAGGTTGCACACACGCACATCCGTACGGTTACCTTCTGTATCTTCATTATACCAAAGTGGGAAGGTATCGTTATCACCGTTGGTGAATATCACACCGTCGTGAGGAACTGTCTGGAGGTAGTTCAGTCCGAAGTCACGGCATACATATCTGCCACTACGGTCGTGGTCGTCCCAAGTCTGTGACACCATCTGAACAGGTACCGCTACAGCAGGAATCAGACACAGAATTGCCGAAATCATCGTATTTTTCGCCTCTTGTTTTGCGAACAGTCTATTAAGCCATTCATATATGGCAGCGATACCAAGTCCGCACCATATTGAGAATGCATAGAACGAACCAGCATAAGCATAGTCACGTTCACGTGGCTGTACCGGAGTCTGGTTCAGATAGAGCACTATGGCAATACCTGTCATGAAAAACAGGAAGAAGACAACCCAGAACTGCTGAATGCCCTTCTTATCGCGGAATGCCTGCCAGAAAAATCCGAGTAGTCCGAGAATGAGAGGCAGAGCATAGAACACATTGTGTCCCTTGTTTTCCTGCAACTCGGTAGGCAGTTTGGTCTGGTCGCCAAGACGCATTTCATCGAGAACATTGATACCAGTCAACCAGTTTCCGTGTTCCAGTTCGCCGTGACCCTGTATATCGTTCTGTCGTCCTGCGAAGTTCCACATGAAATAGCGCCAGTACATCCAGTTCATCTGATAAGAGAAGAAGAAACGCAGGTTAGCGGTCATAGTCGGAATTTCCAACGGACGACTTCCATTGCCCGGAATCTCATACCTCACAGTCTTCGTACTCACATCGCCCAGCCACGACAGGTAATCATTCTTATGACTTTCATCATATATACGTGGGAAAAGCTGACACTGATTAGCAGGATAAACCAGTTCTATCTTCTCACGGATCTTTACATATTCGTCTTTTTCATCGGGATTTTCCTTCTCTTTCTTCTGATACACAGGTGCACCGCTCTTTGTCTCGTACACGAGGTCGCCATCTGCATTGACCACCACGTTCGGCTGACTTGCATAGGTCTGTCCGAAGAAGAGCGGACGGTCACCATACTGTTCACGTCCCAGATACTCACCCAGTGTAAACACATCCTCCGGAGAGTTCTGATCCATCGGTGGATTGGCAGTAGAACGTATCACGATTACAGCGTATGAAGAATAGCCGACAGTGATAAGTGCCATACAAAGGATAGCAGTATTCAGCAGGCGTGCCGTCACGCGACGGAGTGTGAATACGAAATAAGTACATATAGCCAGAACCACGATGCCAATCACGACACTGCTTGTTCCGTGTCCGTAGAACGGAATGCCGAGCAGAGCAAAACTAGTCAGCGCAGCAATATTCATCTGGGTACGGTTCTCACCTTTCTGAGTCACGTACATAGACCAGATAAGTACTACAGCCAGGATTACAAGATAAATGTAAAGACCTGTATTATAGCTCATGCCTAGAGCATTCACGAAGAGCAGTTCGAACCATCCGCCTACCTTTCCGATACCCGGCACTACACCGTACATCACAGCTACGATGATAAGTGCACTGACCATAAGCATGATGAGCGAACCCTTTGTTGTCGGTTCCTTCACCTTCTTATAATAGTAAACCAAGACGATTGCAGGGATACAGAGCAGGTTGAGCAGGTGCACACCGATACTCAGTCCGATGAGATATGCAATGAATACGAGCCAACGATCGGAGTGCGGTTTGTCGGCACTGTCTTCCCATTTCAGGATGAGCCAGAAAACCAAAGCCGTAAAGAAACTCGAAAATGCATATACTTCGCCTTCTACGGCTGAGAACCAGAACGTGTCAGACCAAGTATAGATGAGTGCTCCGGCAATACCGCTACCCATGATAGCGATAGTCTGCGACATAGTCGGTTCTTCGCCTTTCTGACAGAACAGAGCCTTAGCCAAGTGGGTTATACTCCAGAACAGGAACAGGATACAACCTGCCGACAGCAGGGCGTTCATCGTGTTCACCATCTTAGCTATCTGAGTTGCATCCGATGCAAACAGGCTGAAGAAATTTCCCATCAGCATGAAGAAAGGTGCACCGGGCGGGTGACCAACTTCCAGTTTCGCAGCGGTAGTTATAAACTCTGGGCAATCCCAGAAACTCGCCGTAGGCTCAATAGTTGAGCAGTAAGTGAATGCGGCAATTAAAAAAACGAGCCAACCGGTGACGTCGTTCGCGATTTTATACAATTTCATTATTCAACAATAAAAAAATCCGTTCAAGTTGCAAAGGTAGTGCAAATTGAACGGACTGCAAAATTATTGGGAATTTTTGTTTACATCATGCCACCCATACCTGGTGCTCCCATTGGCATTTCGGGCTTTTCTTCTTTAGCGTCACAGATGACACATTCAGTAGTAAGGAACATACCAGCGATAGAAGCTGCGTTTTCGAGTGCCACACGACAAACCTTTGCAGGGTCGATGATACCGCTCTGACGCAGGTTCTCGTAAGTGTCCTTACGTGCGTTGTAACCGAAGTCGCCTTTACCGGCGCGTACCTTCTCGACTACTACCGAACCTTCAAGTCCGGCGTTCTCCACAATCTGACGGAGAGGTTCCTCGATAGCACGCTTGATAATCTTAATACCAGTGGTTTCATCGGCATTTTCGCCCTCAAGACCGTCGAGCGAACTGATAGCACGGATGAGTGCCACACCACCTCCTGGGATAGTACCTTCTTCGATAGCAGCACGAGTTGCACAAAGTGCGTCGTCAACACGGTCCTTCTTCTCCTTCATCTCCACTTCGCTTGCAGCACCTACATAGAGAACGGCCACACCGCCGCTCAGTTTAGCAAGACGCTCCTGCAGTTTCTCCTTATCGTAGTCGCTTGTAGTATTCTTGATTTCGTTCTTGATCTGGTTCGTACGGTCCTGAATCTGCTGCTTGTCACCCTTACCACCTACGATAGTAGTGTTGTCCTTGGTGATATTTACCTTCTCAGCAGTTCCGAGCATCTCGAGGGTAGCCTGTTCGAGTTTGATACCCTTCTCCTCACTTACAACGATACCACCTGTCAGTATAGCGATATCTTCGAGCATTGCCTTACGACGGTCACCGAAGCCAGGAGCCTTGACAGCACAAATCTTAAGCTGAGTACGCAGACGGTTCACTACGAGAGTAGTCAGAGCCTCGCTCTCTACGTCTTCTGCAATGACGAGGATTGGACGACCTGTCTGTGCAGCCGGGTTCAGGATTGGCAGGAACTCCTGCAGATTGGAAATCTTCTTGTCGTAGATGAGGATGAGCGGGTTCTCCATCTCACATTCCATCTTCTCAGTATTAGTTACGAAGTATGGTGACAGATAACCACGGTCGAACTGCATACCTTCCACTACTCCTATAGTAGTTTCACGTCCCTTAGCCTCTTCGATAGTGATGACACCGTCCTTGCTTACCTTCTTCATAGCGTCGGCAATCAGTTTACCGATTTCCTGGTCGTTGTTGGCACTTACGGTAGCCACCTGCTCAATCTTGTCGTAGTTGTCATCTACCTTCTCGCTCTGGCTCTTGATGTGTTCAACCACCTTTGCCACAGCCTTGTCGATACCACGCTTCAGATCCATCGGGTTAGCACCTGCAGCCACGTTCTTCAGACCGTTTGTCACGATGCTCTGAGCCAGAACAGTTGCAGTTGTAGTTCCGTCACCAGCATCGTCACCAGTCTTCGAAGCCACACTCTTAACGAGCTGGGCACCGGTATTCTGGAATGCGTCTGGCAATTCTATTTCCTTTGCCACTGTCACACCGTCCTTAGTAATCTGAGGTGCACCGAATTTCTTCTCGATGATAACGTTACGTCCTTTCGGACCGAGAGTTACCTTTACTGCGTTAGCCAACTGATCGACACCCTGCTTCAGAGTCTCGCGAGCTTCTATATTAAATTTCAATTCCTTAGCCATAGTTGTTGATTCTTTTTAATTGTTTCTGTTAATCACGTTGCTTATCCCAGTACTGCCAATACGTCCGACTGACGCATGATGAGGTACTTCACGTCATCCACTTCGATTTCTGTACCGGAGTATTTGCCGTAAAGCACGTTGTCACCTACCTTCAGAACCATCTCTTCGTCCTTGGTTCCGTTGCCTACTGCAACAACTTCGCCCTTCAAGGGCTTTTCCTTAGCTGTGTCAGGGATGATGATTCCACCGACTGTCTTTTCTTCTGCTTTTGCAGGCAGGATGAGAACTCTGTCTGCCAATGGTTTAATGTTCATAATTATTAAGTTTTAAAGATTTTGAGCGTCAAAAGTTTTTTGAATTCCGAGCCACCTCCGTTCAAACGATATGCCAAGTCATTTTGGGTGACACATTCTGTGACAAATTGTCAGTCAATGCGCCAAATACATTATTTATTTATAGAAATATGGATTTTACTGAGAGTGTATTCAGAAAAAATGCCTACTTTTGCAATTTGAAATATAAGTATAGAGATAACTCGGCATAGCAGACACACGATTTAGACAAGAGGAAATGGGCGATAAAATAGAATATAAATATCTGTCACATATTGATTACCCGTCAGATTTGCGCAAGCTGAAGGTTGAAGAACTGCCGGCTGTGTGCGACGAGTTGCGTACCGACATCCTTGAGGAACTGGCGGAGAATCCCGGGCACCTGGGAGCCAGTCTGGGAACGGTGGAACTCACCGTTGCCCTCCATTACGTCTTTAACACTCCCGATGACCGTATCGTATGGGACGTAGGACATCAGGCATACGGTCACAAGATTCTGACAGGTCGTCGTGACACATTCTGTACCAATCGCAAACTCCACGGACTCAAACCCTTCCCCTTCCCTTCCGAAAGCGAATACGACTCTTTCTGCTGCGGACATGCCAGCAACTCCATCTCAGCTGCCCTAGGCATGGCAGTGAGTGCACGGTTGCAGGGTGAAAAGCGCAAGGTGGTAGCCGTCATAGGTGACGGAGCCATGAGTGGCGGACTTGCTTTCGAGGGTATCAACAACGCAGCAGGCATACCTAACGACATGCTCATCGTACTGAACGACAACAGGATGTCCATCGACCGCAGTGTGGGAGGTATGCGTCAGTACCTGTTGCAACTCAGCACCAGCAGCACATACAATAACTTACGTCATCGTCTGGCACGGAAATTTACCGAATGGGGCATCCTGACAGAAAACCGTCGTAAGGGACTCATCCGATTCAACAACAGTCTGAAGTCTGTACTCACTCGTCAGCAGAACGTGTTTGAAGGTATGGACATCCGTTACTTCGGTCCTGTCGATGGACACGACGTAAAGGAACTCGTCCGCGTGTTCAGCATCATAAAGGATATGACAGGTCCGAAGATTCTGCATGTCATCACTACCAAAGGCAAGGGTTACGCACCAGCCGAGCAGGATGCCACGATATGGCACGCACCTGGTAAGTTCGACTTCGAAACAGGCGAACTGATTCGTCCCGATGACGGTACACCGCGTCCTCCACGTTTTCAGGATGTATTCGGAATGACACTGCTGGAACTGGCACAAAAGAACGAACGTATAGTCGGAGTCACTCCCGCAATGCCTACCGGCTGTTCGATGAACATAATGATGAAGGCAATGCCCGAACGCACCTTCGACGTAGGAATAGCCGAGGGACATGCCGTCACCTTCTCCGGTGGAATGGCAAAAGACGGGCTCCTCCCCTTTTGCAACATCTACTCCAGTTTCATGCAACGCGCCTACGACAACATCATACACGATGCCGCCATCATGCGCCTGAACATGGTGCTCTGTCTTGACCGTGCCGGTATCGTAGGTGAAGACGGACCCACACACCACGGAGCCTTCGACCTGGCATTCCTCAGACCCATTCCGAACCTCACCATCTGTTCTCCGCTGAACGAACCCGAACTCCGACGCATGATGTACACAGCCCAGCAAAAAGACATGGGTACGTTCGTCATCCGTTACCCACGTGGTTGCGGTTCGGTAATCGACTGGCGCTGCGAACTGGAAGCCATCCCTGTAGGAAAGGGAGTGAAGCTGAGAAACGAAGAGGAAGGAAAGGCAGACGTATGCATCCTTTCGCTCGGACCCATCGGTATGGAGGCAGCACGTGCCATAACCATTGCCGAGATGAAAGCCGGACACACACTGAGTGTGGCACACTACGACATGCGGTTCCTGAAACCCATCGACGAAGAGATACTTCGCGAAGTGGGAAAGACATTCAAACGTGTCATCACCGTTGAAGACGGAGTCATCGAGGGTGGACTGGGATCAGCAGTATTGGAGTTCTTTGCCGACAACGGATATAATGACATCGACGTCAGACGTGTCGGAATACCCGATGAGTTCGTAGAGCACGGCAAAGTAAAAGAATTGTACAAAATCTGCGGCATGGACGCAGAAAGCATAGCGAACCTGTTATGAAGATAATAATTGCTGGAGCCGGAGCAGTGGGTACACATCTTGCCCGTCTGCTTTCAAACGACAACATGGACGTAGTCCTTATGGATCAGGACGTGGAGAAACTGGTACGCCTCAACTCCACACTCGACATCATGACCCTGCCCAAAGCACCTACGAGCATCGAAGCGCTGAAAGATGCAGGTGTGAAGGATGCCGACCTCTTCATTGCCGTCACACCCCACGAAAGCGAGAACCTCATCTGTTCGACCATCGCCAAGCGACTGGGTGCGAAGAAAACCGTAGCCCGCATCGACAACTACGAATACATGAAACCCGACAACCGTCAGCTCTTCAAGGCGGCAGGTGTCGATTCACTTATCTATCCGGAGTTGCTTGCAGCAAAAGACATCGCAGCATCATCCCGTTTCAGTTGGGTGCGCCAATTATGGGAATTCAACAACGGCGACCTCGTCATGCTGAGTATCAAGATGCACGATGCCTACCCCGTCTACGACAAGGAAATCAGCAACGAGAACAACATGCTCGTGGGTCGCACACTGAAAGAGATAGGTATGATGTATGGTCACCGTTTCCATGTCGTTGCCATACGTCGTCACGGAGAGACCGTCGTACCATACGGAGAAGAGAAGATCCTGCCTCGCGACCTTGTATTTTTCATGACTACACGCGAAGGAATCGAACAGATACGTCACCTGTCGGGCAAAGACAGCTATCCGGCAGTAAAACACGGAGTCATCATCGGTGGTGGCAAACTCTCCGTACGTACCGACTGGGCACTGCCCGACGACCTCTCGATGAAGATTATCGAACCGGATCACGAACGCTGTCTGCAACTCGGCAACCTGACCCAGCCACGCACACTCATCATCAATGGTGAAGGCTACGACATGGACCTCCTTGCCGACGAAGGATTCAGCAAACTGGAAGCATTCATCGCACTGACCAATAACGACGAACAGAACATACTTGCCTGTGTCGCAGCACGCCGTAAGGGTGTGAAGAAAACCATCGCACAGGTGGAAAACCTCGATTACTTCGACATGGCTACCGACCTCGACGTCGGAACCATCATCAACAAGAAGATGATTGCAGCCAGCCACATCTACCAGATGCTGCTGAAGAGCGATGTCGATAACGTGAAGATGCTGTCGTTCGCCGATGCCGACGTAGCTGAGTTCGTAGTCAAACCGAACTCGAAAGTAACCAAGAAGCCCATCATGGAACTGGGTATTCCACGTGGTGTAAACCTCGGTGGAATGGTGCGCGACGGCAAGTCGATGCTTATCAGCGGTAACACACAGATAAAAGCCGGCGACAAGGTCGTGGCATTCTGTATCGGAAACACACTCAAAAAACTCGATAAACTTTTCAAGTGATAAACTGGAGACTCATACTGAAAGTACTAGGTGCCCTGCTCTTCATCGAAGCCGGACTGATGTTCATGTGTCAGATTATCTGCTGGCTCTATGAGGAAGGCATCGAAGCCTTCATGCCTCCTACGGCGATAGCGCTCGTGCTTGGAGGCATCGCCTATTATATCGGTAAAGACTCCGGACGCAGCATGAGCCGAAAGGACGGTTACATCGTGGTTTCGAGTGTCTGGACACTCTTCACCCTCATCGGAATGCTGCCGTTCCTCATCTCGGGAGTGACCCGCGACTTTGCAAGTGCCTTCTTCGAGACCATGTCGGGATTCACCTCTACCGGAGCCACCATACTCGATGACATCGACAGCGTACCCAAAGGCATACTCTTCTGGCGCAGTCTGACACAGTGGGTCGGCGGTATCGGAATCATCTTCTTCACCATCGCCATCCTGCCCGCCTTCGGCATAGGCGAAGTGAAACTGTTCGCCGCCGAGAGCACAGGTCCGCTCCATGACAAAGTCCACCCGCGCATCTCTGTCACAGCCCGATGGATTGGCTCGGTTTACCTGCTGCTCACCATCCTCTGCATCCTCTCCCTCATCATTTGCGGCATGGGATGGTTCGATGCCGTGAACTACTCGTTCGCCACTACCGCCACAGGTGGTTACGGCACCCACTCGGCACTTATCCACGATGTCTTCCACTCCCCTGCCATCGAATACGTGCTCACATTCTTCATGTTCGTCTCAGGCATCAACTACACACTTATATACTACACCATCCTGAGGGGACGCTTCAGTTCGTTCCTGAAAGACGCAGAAGCAAGGGCATACATATTCATCGTGTTTGCCGCTGTGACCGTCTGCACCGTGACACTCTCACTCTGTCAACCAGACCACGACGTCGAACTGGCATTCCGCGAGAGTGCCTTCACCGTGGTTTCCATGCAGACCACCACAGGACTGGCAACGTGCGACTACACCCTCTGGCCCGTACAGCTCATGCCCGTCATCCTTTTCGTCATGTTTGCAGGAGCCTGCTCAGGCAGTACGAGCGGCGGTTTCAAATGTATAAGGCTCAGTATCATCTACAGGGTACTGAAAAACGAATTCACCCACATCCTGCATCCGCGTGCCATCATGCCGGTACGTGTCAACGGAGCAGTGATGCAACCATCCATCATACAGACCCTCATCGGATTCATCACCCTCTTCGTCGGTTCGCTCTTCGTCGGTGCCTTCATCCTCGCACTCTTCGGAGTGAATCCGAACGACGTACACCCCGATTTCGACTACTACGAAGCCTTCGGCTTGGCTATGTCGAGCATCAGCAACGTAGGTCCGGGTATGGGTTACTACGGTCCGGTACATTCATGGGCAATACTCACACCGTTCGCAAAGATGATGTGCTCATTCCTCATGCTCATCGGACGTCTTGAGATATTCCCCATCATGATACTCTTCACACGCAGTTTCTGGAAAAAATAAACTAACACTATATAAGATTATGAAAAAATTCAACCGAATACTGCTCAAGCTCTCGGGCGAGAGTCTGGCAGGCGAACAGAAGCAAGGCATCAACACCGAACGCCTGAACGACTATGCACGTCAGATAAAGGAAATAGCCGACATGGGTGTCCAGATAGGCATCGTGATAGGTGGAGGCAACATCTTCCGCGGACTCACCGGAGCCGGCAAGGGTTTCGACCGTGTCAAGGGCGACCAGATGGGTATGTGTGCCACAGTCATCAACTCACTTGCGCTGAGCAGTGCCCTCGATGCCATCGGACAGAAGAACAAAGTGCTCACAGCCATCCGCATGGAACCCATCGGTGAGTTCTACACCAAGTGGAAAGCCATCGAGGCTATGGAAGAAGGCAAAGTGGTCATCATGTCAGCCGGTACCGGTTCGCCCTACTTCACCACCGACACAGGTTCCAGTCTGCGAGGCATCGAAATCGAAGCCGACGTCATGCTGAAAGGCACACGTGTCGACGGCATCTACACGGCAGACCCCGAGAAAGACCCCACAGCAACCAAATTCAACGACATAACATACGCCGACGTCATAGCACGCGGACTGAAGGTAATGGACATCACGGCTACAGCCATGTGCATGCAGAACAACCTGCCCATCTACGTCTTCAACATGGATGAGTTTGGAAACCTGAAGAAAGTAATCGAAGGAGAAAACATCGGCACACTCGTACACAACTAATGGCATTCAACGGATTATTCAAGAAAAAAGAACACAAGGGATTCACGGCATGTGAAATCCTGACTCTTATCTACATGGTCATAACCACCATTATGACCGTGGGCAACTGGGATGAGATAGACCACCCCTTTACCCTTCTAGCCGTACGTGCCGGCATCCTGGCAGGCATGGGTGTGCTGTATCTGGTTTACCGTCTGTTCCCTTGCCGTCTTACATGGCTTCTGCGCAGTATGTTCCCACTCGTCATGCTGGCATACTGGTACCCCGAGACATACAACTTCGCCCGGTGCTACCCCTACTACGACCATGTCTTTGCACAGGCCGACATGGACATCTGGGGCTTCCAGCCATCGATAGAATTCAGCAAGGCAGTCACCTCACTCTTTTGGTGCGAAGCACTCAACATGGGCTACTACAGCTACTACTTCATGATGGGTGGAGTACTCCTATTCTGTCTGCTTGCCCGTTTCAAGGATTCAGAGCGTTACATATTCATCTTCCTCGGCTCGTTCTTCATCTACTACCTCATATTCGAATTCCTGCCCGTAGCAGGTCCCTACTACTACTTTAAGGCCATAGGACTTGATGCTGCACGCCGCGGGGATTATCCCGACCTCGGACATTACTTCGCCACACACGGCGAACTCATCCATGCCGAGGTGCGCGGAATCTTCAGCAAACTCGTTTACGACATTCAGGTAGCAGGCGAGAACCCCGTAGGAGCCTTCCCCAGCAGTCATGTAAGCATGAGTACGGTCACGATGCTCATTGCCTGGCACACACGCAACCGCTGGCTCTTCTGGTGCCTCATGCCACTCTACCTCCTGCTCTGCGTAGCCACAGTATATATAATGGCACACTACACCGTAGATACCATTGCCGGACTCGTAAGTGCCGTAATGCTCTACTACCTGATGAACTGGTTCTACCGCTGGCTACACCGGCGCCCATAAACTGTAAGCAGTAAACTGTAAGCTAAAAGGCAACATCATTGAATGTTGCCTTCATTGTCATAATTAGTGTACAGGAAATCGTTGTACGGGTACTTCTGTACGTGCAGTTCGCGTACATTATTATATAATAGCTGGCGGAACGCGTCGATATTAGTCTTTTCGCGTGCCGAGATGAAGAACGCATCCTTACCCATCTTCGCCATCCACGTCTGCATCAGTTCGTCGAGCGGGATATTCTCCTTAGTGCGCGGAGTGAGGTCATCCTCCTCCTTCTCCACCCATGTGTATGCATCAATCTTATTGAACACGAGCAACTGAGGTTTCTCGGCACAGCCAAGGTCAGCGAGAGTCTTCTCCACCACCTTTATCTGGTCCTCAAACTCCGGATGCGAAATATCCACCACATGCAGCAGGAGGTCAGCCTCGCGCACCTCGTCGAGGGTCGATTTGAACGACTCCACGAGGTCGGTAGGCAGTTTGCGAATGAATCCTACCGTATCGCTGAGCAGGAACGGCAGATTATCGATTATCACCTTGCGCACCGTTGTGTCGAGCGTAGCAAAGAGTTTGTTCTCAGCAAAGATATCACTCTTCGACAGCAGGTTCATCAGCGTTGACTTCCCCACATTCGTATATCCCACGAGAGCCACGCGGATCAGTCTGCCGCGGTTCTTCCGCTGCGTACTCTTCTGCGTGTCAATCTCAGCCAGTCGTGCCTTGAGCAGCGCCATACGACTACGGATGATACGCTGGTCCATCTCAAGCTGCGTTTCGCCCGGACCGCGCAGACCCACACTACCGCCACGCTGACGTTCCAGGTGAGTCCACAGACGGGTCAGTCGGGGCAGCATATAGCGGTACTGCGCCAGTTCCACCTGTGTCTTTGCAGCAGCCGTCTGTGCCCTCATCGCAAAAATATCGAGGATAAGCGACGTACGGTCCAGAATCTTCACACCGAGAGCCTTCTCAATATTGCGCAGCTGCTTAGCCGACAGTTCATCGTCGAAGATGACCATACCCACCGGTTGCGGACCCTCAGCCATATCGCCATACTGAGTCACCTTGTACGGATTGCCCAGAGCCACCTGCTCCTCCCAGTACTGGTCCACCTCATCCTGTTTCTGCTTGATGAACTGCGCAATCTCCTCCAGCTTTCCCGTTCCGATATACGTCACAGCACTCGGACCGTTCACCTTCTGCGTGTAACGGCGTATCACCTTTGCCCCAGCCGTATCGGCAAGAAACTCCAGTTCGTCGAGATATTCCTGTGTCTTCCTTTCATTCTGCTCCGGAGTCACGAGACCCACCAGAATGGCAGTCTCCACCTTCGCTTCCGATATTACAAACTCTTTCAATGCTGTACTGTTTTTTCTTTCTTTGGCACAAAGGTATAATAATTAATTGACAATTGATAATTGATAATTGACATTTTTCAAAAAAGAGCGTGTCACTTCGTCAAAATAGAGGGAAGTGAACCACTATGTGGTTAGTTTCCTTTATCTGAATTAGCGCGGAAATGTGCGCAAAGTATAAGAAAAACATCGGAACGAAGGGTTCTTACATGCTTTTTGATGCCTGTGAGAGTAGGATTTTGATACATTCTGTGCCCCTGCCAAGGTCTGGCATCTTTGGGGCGGTTGGTTTTGAAATGTCGTATTTCATTGATTTTCTGCTTTTTATAAAGAATTAATATTAACTTTTCTTCCAATTCCAATTCTTTACTACTCACTTTCTTCTACAAGGCCTGTGATAATCAAACCACGTTTTGAACTGAATGTATTCATGCGGAATCACATCTCCTTAGCACTTTTAACACGCGCCTGCCTCTTCATGATGCGTTCAGCGCCGCGTCGCATCATTGCGCCCGCGTAATACCATTGAACATTGGCATTATGAAATGGGAGCTGACCTTTCGGGTCGGCTCCCATTTATTTGTTTGGCGCTGTGGCATTGTGGCAGCGTGACAACAAAAAAAGTGGCCGTAAGGGGGTCTCACGACTCGCTTCCGGCTACTACCATTATTATTACAAAACTAAACTTACTTTTCTATTTGACTATGTATTTAGCACCGTCCTTGATGTAGATGCCAGTGGTGGGGGCTGTCACCACACGTCCGCTGAGGTCGTAAATCTTACCATCGTGTGGGAAGGAGACGGTAGCTGCGGTCGGTACGTCCTGAATCTCAGTTACGAGGGGTACGTCGTTGAAGTCCATGCCATTGCCGAGGAAGTAGCCTCCGACGTGGGTGGGTTGGTTGTAGCCCACGTTCTCGTGCATGCATTGCATCATGTAGGTATGGTCGCTCATGAGGTACGGGAGCATGTAGTCGGACGGATACCATGTGGAGAATATTTTCAGGTCGGTGAGGTGGTCGTTACTCGGAACGATTACTTCTTCACGCCAGTCGCCAAGGAAGTCGCCATACCAGCCAGGATTGGACTTTGAGCCATTGTTGAACGTCTCGTTATAGCGGTACATTGTGAAGGTACGTCCGTTTGCCGGACTTTCGATTATGTTTTCGTTGATGAGCTGACGAGCGAGTGTGCCGTCGAACCATATCGCCATGTTGCACGAAGACGGTTTGTAGCCCAGGTCGGTCAGTCCGGTCTGTGAGTAGGCATTGGAACCGTAGTACCAGAATTCGCATCCCGGCGAGTTAGGATCGATATCGGAAACCAGGCAGCGTCCCATATCGTTGTCGCTATCAGCCACCTTCTTCCAGATGACGGAGCCATCCTTAGAATCATGGAGGGCTACCATAGTCTTGCCGCCTTCAAGGCAATGATATACTTGCAGTCCTTCGCGGTCGGGAAGGAAGCGTCCCACATGATTGGCATCACCATGTCCGAGACCTGTAGTCCAAAGTCCGGTACCATCATCGTCGAAAGCACAAGAGCCATACATGACTTCGTCTTTTCCATCGCCATCAAGATCGGCAACGTTAAAGGCATGATTGCCCTGTCCTGCATAGGAACTGTTGAGTTTGCCGTCCTTATTCTTGTCGCGTCCACCCGATTCCTTTGTGTCGAATCGCCACATGCGGGTCAAAGTACCTTCAAAATCACCATTAGCAGTATGTTCGTAGCGCCATCCCTCGACTACGGTACGTGCATAGACACCACGTCCGAGGAATATCTGGAGTCCCTCGCCATCGAACGATGCGAGACCCATACGCAGGGAATTGGCACGTTTCCAGTAGTTGTCACCCCACGATTCGCTGTTGGTGCGCCAGTTGCTCTTCCACTGTTCTTCGGTCTGTCCTTCTGGACCACGGGCTACGAAGTTGGCACGAGCCAGTTCGCGGCCGGTCTTACCATCGATGACGGAGAAGTATTCAGGACCGCCATAACCCTTATCGCTGTCACCGGTATAATGTCCGTTCCATCGGTCGCGGTAGTCGGTGATGCCATCACCGTTCGTGTCACCTATCTCGGTACCGTCACCGAAGACGGTGCCCTCGCCTGTTTTGGTAACGAACTCAGCACAACCGTCGCCGTCGAGGTCACCCAGCATCACACTGGAACTGTTGCCCAGAATGATATTTGGTCCTGACTTCACACGCCAAAGGAGTGTGCCATCGAGTTTGTAAGCATCCCAGATGACGGTGTGGCGGGCACGGCGATCGGAATCGCCTGCCCCTGTGCCGTCGCTAATACATTCGCCACCCGAATAGACAGACAGCAGTCGCTTGACTACTATCTCCATTTCTCCATCGCCATCGAGGTCGGCAACAGAGCAGTCGTTAGCCTGATACTTGATTTCATCGGTGATAGAACTTACGTCTTCAGTAGTTTTGAGGGGTATGGAGATGTATGGTAATTTGTCGGCATAGAGACGGCTGTCGATGACTACGGAGTCGAGGACGAGCTGACGCATGGTCTCTACGTCGGTACCTGTTATACGGATTGGTGCACTTGTCTTACCCATGGCGGTATAGAAGTCGGAAGAGAGAAGGTAATAGACCGTCTCGCTCGAAGGCACGGAACTGAGCTGATAGTTGGTGGCATTGAGTGCTTTCGACGTGACACGACTAGCAGCCGAGGAAGTCTGGGGACGACTGTAGAGGAAGAAAGAAGTCTCCCAGTTGTCGGTAGGCAGCATGCGCCACGTGAGCAGGAGTTTGCCTGTGTGGGTCTGGTAGTTGCCCAGCGAAGCATTGCTGACATTCATGATAGATGCCCACATCTTGCGCGGACCTGCGCATACGCTCTTTGCAGATGCTGACATGATGCCGCTCATCAGAAATGCAAGGGTTAGAAAGTGTTTCAGTTTCATAATATATAATATATGTGTACGATTCTGTGATTTTTCCGATGCAAAGATAGTGGGAACATATCACAATAAACGACAAAAATCGTACCAAAAAGTACGACTTTTGTAACAAATTATATGTTTCAACTCCTAACTCCTAACTATTTCCTAAAGTCCTTCGGCAGTACACCGTACTTATTCTTGAAGCAGGTGGAGAAGTAGCGCGGTGTTGAAAAGCCAACACGGTCGGAAATGACTGGTATGGAGTAGTTTGTAGACTGCAGGAGCTTTGCAGCCTTATCGAGGCGGTAGGAGCGTATGAGGTCGGAAGGAGTCTGACCCGATATGGAATATATCTTACGATAGAGAGTCATACGGCTCATGCACATGTCGCTGGCGAATTCATCGACGGAATAGTTCTCGTTTGAGAGGTTTTTATCAATAATAGATATTGCCTGACGCAGGAGTTCGCTATCGAAGATGGAGAGTTCGGGTTTGATTTCCTCGGTTTCATCAGCAGAATCATCTTTTTCGTCGGTTTCATCGAACGTAATGACAGTCTGTTTTACCTGTCGCTGGAGTTCGTCGTAGCGACTGAGGAGGTTCTCGAAACGCAGACGGCGTTCGTGCATGTCGCGGTTGAAACGCCAGATGCCATATAACAGCAGAAGGAAGAGGAAGGCATAGATGGTATAAGCCCACCAGCTCTCCCACCATGCAGGCAGACGCTCGATGGTCATCAGTTCGGCGGGTTTGCCCCACTTGCCGAATCCATCGGTAGACATAACCATTATCTTATATGTACCCTTGCCGAGACTCTGAATTTGTATTTCGTTCTCACCACGTTTCAGGGTGACCCAGTCACGACTGAGTCCGTCGATTTTAACCCTGAACTCATTGTTCGCCGCTTTCAGGTAGTCAAAGTTCGTAAGACTGATAGTAACAAAGTCCGATGAATCGGCAGGAATCACGATGCGATCCTGTCCGTAACCCACGATGAAACGTTTGCCTCCATAGGAATATTCGCTAACGGCTGTGCGTACTTCGCGACTGGCTTCGCGCAGGTTGGACGACGAACGGATGCGTGCCACACCCCCTACTCCGGCTACCGTGACTCCGCCCTCGGAAGCAGCCATGCTCTCAAAGGTCTGCATACCGAGTTGGTTGTCGTTGGCATAGATGGTACGCATGGCACCTGTGGCTACGTCGATTTCGCGTACGAACGACTTGGACAGAAGCCATAGGTGGTCGAGTTCGTCAAATGTCATACTGAGTACGGATTCGCCGTTGGGCGATTCGAATTCGGGACATTCCACAGCCTGGTCATCGACTATCTTATAGAGTTTGCCAAGATAGCTCGACACCCACAGGGAACCGGAAGCAGATACAGCTATATCGCTGAGTTTGCAGTTGTTGGGGGCAAGTGCGATGATCTCGAGTGTGTTCTTATCAATGCGTAGTACACCCTTGGTGTAGGACAGGGCATAGAGCGAACGCATATCTACCGACTCGCACACCTTGAATATCCAGCCAAGCGAATCGAGCAGGATGGTGGGATTCTGACCACTCCTTGCCGCAGCCAGGCGTCCGTTCTTACCACCCACGTACAGAATGCTGTCACTGGCGGAATAGACCATGGAGTTTGGATTGAAGTTGACATGTCCCCACGTCTTCTGTTCATAACCTATGTATTTCTTGCTGATGCGCCACAGGTTGCGGTCTTTATTCACCACAAAGACATCGCCGTCGGGAGCCGGAGCGATGACAGCCGTGTCGGAACAGAATTCGAGTTTTTCGCTTTCGTCCTTCACGAAGTCATAATACACCACTCCTCCACTCTCGCGCAGAAGCCATGCATGGGTTTTGGCATCGACCACATCGGTGATGACGGGCATTCCGAAGGAGTTGCGGTTGGAATATATCTTTCGGGAGTCAATCTGATTGTTTGAGTAGCAGATGGCAAAAGTACTGACGGAATAGCCTGGAATCCACGGGTTGCCGAAGCGGTCTCGGATGATATCGCCCGTGACCATAGGCATGTGGAGTTGATCGTCGAAACGGGTATGCATCTCGTAGACGTCATCGTTGAAGAATGAGAAGCAGCGTACGCCCCTGTTGTAGGTCGTAGCCCACATGATGTTACGACGGGGGTCGATAAGAAGACTCGCAAAACAGCCATCGTCAATGGACGTAGGGGTGACAGTCCGCATGTCGGGTTCGACACGGTAGATGCCGTAACCCCATGTACCAACATAATAGCGACCACTGAGCGTATCCTGTGCGATATAGAAGGCATCGAGTCCTTTCATGCCCTCTATGATCTTGAATTCTTTTTCGCCGGCTTTCTTCAGGAGCAAATCACCCTTCCATTGAGCCACCCACACGTTATCATCCTTATCGACAAAGATTTCGTGGGTGGTGCGTGCAGAACCGTTGTGCATGGAGTCGTAGAAACCAATTGTTTCGCCTGCCGGAGAGAGATGGATGATATGACTGCTGGCTATAACCCAGATGGAGTTGTCGGAAGCTTTTGCAAGTCGGACGATACGCAGGTGGTCGACATCATCGTTCACCCTGCTGATGGTATATGTACGCTTATCGAGAATATAGAGACCCTCACGCGTGCCGAACCAGATACGCTGGTCACCACCGTCGACGATGCAGAGTACGTCGGAGTTGTGCATGACGTCGGGAGCTGCATTATAACCGAACGACATGACCTGATAGCCGTCGTCACGACAGAGTCCGGCATCATTGGTACCATACCACATGTAACCCTCTTCATCCTGCATCAGACAGTTGACGCCGGAGACGGGAAGGCGGTCGACTGAAGATACGGTTGTGATGGTGAACTGCTGGGCACTGACACTTACTGAAGATAGCATCATGCAGACACTGAGGCATAGCAGTCGTATGGTTCCCTTTATGTTTTTCATCTTTATATTATATTCAATGTCTTACAGTTTCGTTTCACCCTCGACATAATTCTCGACGGAGAGCCGTTCGCCGTCCCACTCGGCATAGGTAAAAAGCGACATCCATTCGCCCAGGATGACGAGTCGGCAATCGCGGTTGAGCATGAGGTCGAGGTCGATGTGACGATGACCGAAAAGGAAATAATTGATGGCGGGATGGGACTGGAGGTAATGCTTGGAATAGAGTACGAGTCCTTCCTTGTCTTCACCCATGTAGGGTGCCTCCTCGAAGTCGAAGCTCTCATAGCCTACGGGGTTCTTCACGTCACCCTCGAACTGCGGTACGTCGGACTTTATACGTTTCATGCGCGAATGCTTTGCCCAGTTGCGTCCGAAGGGTATGAAAAGGTCGGGATGCCACAGGGTGGCGAGCTTGCGCATGGATTCGCTGTGGAAGAAAGCAAAGAGCAGACGGGTCTTCCAGTTACGGTCGCGGTAATCGAGTCCGTCGCCATGTGCAAGATAGAAGATTTTCCCGTTGAGTTCGATGGTTTCGGGGTGACGGTGGATGATGACTCCGCACTCGGTGCTGAGGTAGTCGAGCAACCACATGTCGTGGTTTCCGGTGAAGTAATGTACTTCGACTCCGTTGTCGGTCAGTTCGGAGACCTTACCGAGGAAACGGGTATATCCGCGGGGAACGACGGACTTGTATTCGAACCAGAAGTCGAACATGTCGCCGAGCATGTAGACGGCTTCTGCCTTGTCTTTTATCTGGTCGAGAAAACTGACGAGGCGGCGTTCCTGGGTGCGGCTATGCTTCAGAGCCAGCGAACCGAGATGTGCATCGGAGAGAAAGTAGATATTCTTCATAGGCTACATGAATCCAAGGTCGAGTTTTGCTTCTTCAGTCATCATATCCTTTGTCCACTCGGGTTCGAACACCACTTCAACGTTCACGTTCTTCACTCCGTGGATGGAACCCAGTTTCTGGTTTATGTCTTCGATGATGAAGTCGGCAGCGGGACAGTTGGGAGCCGTGAACGTCATGTCGATGTTTATGTCGAAGACGTCTTCGCCCTCGGGTTCGGCTGCATCGGTGACATCAATCTTGTAGATCATACCCAGGTCGTAGACGTTCACAGGTATTTCGGGGTCGAACACACTTTTCAGCATCTCAACCGTACTGTCTTCAATACTCGCTTTCGTTATTTCAGATTTTTCCATTTTCAGAGTAACTATAATAGTCGCCATCGGTGAGGATGACGTGGTCAATCATTCGTATATTCATCGTATCGCCTGCCCGCTTCACCCGCTGGGTGAGTTCGTTGTCGGCACCGCTGGGACGCACGGAACCACTGGGGTGGTTATGAACCAGTACGAAGCAGGTGGCTCCGGCAAGCAGGGCATGCTTCATTATCTGGCGGGCATCGACAGCAGTCTCGCTGATACCTCCGCGACTGAGGTTTACACAACGGATGAGACGCATGCTGTTGTTGAGCAGCAAAGCCCAACTCTGTTCGTGGTCAAGGTCCTGAATCTTCGACTGCATATAGTCGTAGATGACCTTACTGCTGGTGAACGCCTGTTTGTCGGACACTTTCTCCTCCAATCGGCGGCGCCCTATCTCGGCTGCTGCAACGATGCTGAGAGCACGGGCTTCACCTATACCTTTATATTGCATCAGGTCGCCTATGGTCATGCGACTTAGGTTGACCAGACTGTCCTCGCAGTCGGACATAATATTGCGCATGAGTTCGACGGCGGTCTGTGTGGTCGTACCACCTCCGATGATGACGGCAAGGAGTTCAGAGACAGTCAGGGCAGAGGCACCTTTCTCGAGCAACTTCTCGCGGGGACGGTCCTCAGCCGACATATCCTTTATCTTGATGTGGCGGCGACGTGCCTCCATCACCATATTTCCGTTGTCTTTCTTATCGTCAGTCATAGAAATTCTTTTCAAATGCGGTGAATTCGTCTTTTCCGAGTACGCAGCGCAACCACCATGCCTTCAGGAAACCGAAACCGTAACCCATGAGTTGGAGGAAAGAGGCGATGACGGAGTAGTAACCTATCACCAGACTGCGTGTCCGCACGGTGGAATCGCAGAATATGAGCAGTATGAAGAGCATGATAGGTGTAAGAGGTATCATGAACCAGCCCTCGTCGGGGATGAGAAAACGCAAGAGGAGGGCACAGATAATCAGAACCAAGACTCCGACGGTGAATACCATCGGAAGCATGTGGACGAGTTTCATTGTACCCGGATGACGTTTCTCAAGATTGATACGTGCTATACCCGAGTTGAATACCTGCTTGAAGAACTTGTCGAAGTCGGTGCGCCGTTTGTGCCACACCCATGCCTCGGGAAAGAGTCGGCTTGTGTAGCCTGCCTCGACGATACGATAACTGAAATCGATATCCTCACCGAAGCGCATCTTCGAAAAACCGCCCAATTCATCGTAGACTGCACGACGCACACCCATATTGAACGAGCGGGGGAAGAACTTGTCCATCTTCTTCTTTCCACCACGTATGCCACCGGTAGTAAAGAAAGATGTCATCGAGTAGTTGATGGCCTTCTGGATGGATGTGAACGACTCGTTTGCTGCATCGGGACCTCCGAAGGCATCGCAGGGATTCTTTCCGAGTTCGGCATCGATAGCAGCGAGATAACCCTCGGGTAGTACGCAGTCGCTGTCGAGAATTATGACGTAGTCGCCCTTGGCATGTGCCACACCGTAGTTTCGGGCTGGACCGGGACCACCGTTCTCCTTCTCCAGATACTTCACGTCGAGACGATTGACGTATTTCTCCACCACATCCTTGCAGGGAACGGAAGAACCGTCCTCTACCACAACAACCTCAAAACCGCTCAGGGTCTGTCGGCACAGGCTCTCAAGCAGTTCGTCAGCTTCGTCGGGACGATTATAAACAGGTATGATAATGCTGTATCTCATCTGCAATCATTCGAAATATAAGGTAAACACAATCATCTTGCTGCGCCCCTTATCTATCGACTCGGAGAATATCAACTGGGAGGCATCGGTCATGTCATCACGATTCTTATCTATTATATTGAGCAGTCCGTAGCAGAACTTTATCTCGGGAATGAACTTGAACCAAGGCCAGTAGAAGTCGCATCCGAAACCGGCTTCGAGGTAGCAGTCGAACTTCTTCAGAAGCAGTTGCTGCTGGCGCTTGACGGTGAGGTCGAGCATCGGATTCACACCCACCATGGCGTAGGGGCGGTAGTTGTTGAAACGCTCAGCCGAGAATTTTATGTCAATAGGCAGCGATATATACGTCGATTTTATCGACTGATACTGCCGGTCGTTGTTCTTCGTATTCCGGTACGTCATGTTTTTCGTTCCGAAATGCATTGTAGGTATCACTCGCAGCGCCAGGTGCTTGGTGAGAAAGAATTCACCGAGTATGCCGACAGAGAAGCCGGGTTCGAAGTTCGGTGCCTCAGCAAACCACTGATTGCCGTTTGCATCCTTGTATCCGTTCTGCTGCAATTCTATATCCTGCAGGTTGAGTCCTGCAAGGAATCCGTAGTGGAAACGCCGCTGGTCGATATAGGGACGGTTCATCACCCGACGGGTCTGTGCCTGAACAACATTCGAAGCGAACGAGAACGTGGTCAGTGCAATGCAGAGAACATAAATTTTATAATGTATAAACTTCATTTTCGTGCAAAGGTAACATCTTCTGATAATTAGAAACGTATAAAACGCCAAAAAATTGTTTTTTTGAGTTTATACCCGTAACTTCGCAGCCAAATATCCAAAAACGACTTATAATTATGAAACTGACAGTTATCGGTGCCGGCAATATGGGCGGCGCACTTATCAAGGGTTGGGCAAAATCGGGCAAGGTGGAAAGCATCACTATTGCCGACAAGAACGAAACACTTCTCAACCAGTTTAAAACTGAATACCCGAGTATCAACATCACTACCGACAACATCGCTGCCGTGAAGGGTGCCGACGTAGTCGTACTCGTCGTAAAACCATGGCTTATGAAGCTGGTGCTCGAAGAGGTACGTCCCGTACTCGACCTCAAGAAGCAGATTATCGTAAGTGATGCAGCAAACTTCACCACAGGCATGCTCGAGGAGCAACTCGCCCAGAGCGGACAGTTCTTCTATGTCATTCCGAATATCGCTGCTGAATTCGGAGCAAGCATGAGTTTCATTGCCAAAGGCAAAGACACTACGGACGAGAGTGTAAAGACACTCGAAGGGCTGTATGCCCTCGTGGGTGACACACTCGTAGTGGAGGAACGTCTCGTGGGTCCGGGAATGATGATGGCAAGTTGCGGAATTGCCTATGTCATGCGTTATATCCGCGCCCAGATGGAAGGTGGATGCGAAATGGGATTCTATCCGGCTCAGGCAAAGCAGATTGCCCTGCAGACCATGCAAGGAGCCGTATCTCTGCTGAAAGCTACAGGATGGCATCCTGAAGAGGCAATCGACAAGGTAACCACACCGGGCGGAGTAACCATCAAGGGACTCAACGAACTCGACCACGCCGGATTCAATTCGGCAGTAATCAGAAGTCTGAAAGCAGGATTGAAATAGCTTACCGCTTACAGGTTACAGCTTACGACATTATTGCGCACCCATTTTTAGGGTGTGCATTTTTTTTGTTAGATTATTGCACACTCTAAAAAATTATGTGTAAAACACTAAAAATAAAGTGTTTTTATTTGTTCGGATTGGGAAATAGTCTGTACTTTTGACAAGATTTTTATTATGATTGAGTGAAAGTGTGCAATTTTTCGTTGCGTACAAATGCAATAAAACAGATGACAAAAAGAACATATCCGACAATGTTAGAGAGATTTCTGAAAAAGACAAACTTCGAGTCATACGAAGACTTCAAAAAGAACTTCAGCATAATCGTGCCTGAAGACTTCAACTTCGCCTACGACGTCATGGACGAATGGGCAAAGGAAGCACCTGAGCGCACTGCTATGATATGGACCAACGACCAGGGCGAGGAACGCCGTTTCACATTCGCCGACTTCAAGTCGCTGTCTGACAAGGCTGCCGGTTATTTCAACTCTCTAGGCATCACTAAGGGTAGCATGGTACTGCTCATCCTGAAACGCCGCTGGCAATTCTGGGTTACCATGCTCGCACTCCATAAGATAGGTGCCATACCCATTCCGGCCACCTACCTCCTGACAAAGAAGGATATCATCTACCGTGTAAAATGTGCGGACATCAAGAATATCATCTGCTGTGGCGATAAAGACATTCTGAAACACGTCAACGATGCACAGCATGACTGGCCTGCATTCGTAAACCGAATCAGCATCGGTCCAGTAGTACCCGAGGGTTGGGAAGACTTCAACGCAGGTGTTGAAAAGGCTGAACCATTCAAGCACACCATCAGATTCAAGAAACACGCATCCGACCCATTGCTCATGTATTTTACAAGCGGTACGAGCGGACAACCGAAGATGGTGCTTCACGACCAGACCTACGCTTTGGGACATATCGGTACGGCTGCCTACTGGCACGACCTCACTCCCGATTCACTCCACCTCACCGTTTCCGACTCAGGATGGGGCAAGGCAGCATGGGGAAAGCTCTACGGACAATGGATTGTGGGTTCTACTGTCTTTACATACGACCACGAGAAATTTACCCCTGCAGATATTCTGCACAAGATAGAACAATATCACATCACCAGTTTCTGTGCTCCCCCTACCATCTACCGTTTCATGATTCGTGAGGACCTCACCAAGTTCGACCTCTCGTCTCTCCGTCATGCCAACACAGCAGGCGAGGCACTCAACGCAGCAGTATATGACAAGTTCTTCAAACTGACCGGTCTCCACATCAAGGAGGGCTTCGGACAAACTGAGACAACCTGTATGATTGCTACTCTGCCGTGGACAGAAGTAAAACCTGGATCTATGGGAGTACCTATGCCACAGTATGACGTGCGTCTCGTAAATAAAGACGGTACACAGGTGACTACACCGGGCGAACACGGACAGATTGCTATCTGTACGAAAAAGGGTCGTCCCGTCGGACTCTTCGTTGAATACTATAAGGACATCGAACTCACTAACCAGGCTTGGCACGACGACCTCTACTTCACAGGCGACGTGGCTTACTTCGACGAGGACGGCTATTACTGGTACGTAGGACGTGCCGACGACGTTATCAAGAGTTCGGGTTATAAGATTGGACCGTTCGAGGTAGAGAGTGCCCTGATGACCCACCCTGCCGTTGTTGAATGTGCCATAACAGGTGTACCTGACGAAATCCGCGGACAAATCATCAAAGCCACTATCGTACTTGGCAAGGAATGGAAGGACAAGGCTGGCGAAGCTCTGATAAAGGAACTGCAGGATCATGTGAAGAACACCACAGCTCCTTACAAATATCCACGTGTCATCGAGTTTGTCGATGAACTGCCCAAGACTCACTCAGGCAAGATACGCCACGTAGAGATTCGTGAACGCGACGAAAAGAATATGAAATCATAAAATATTGAGAAAGGCGCTCAGAAGAGCGCCTTTCTTTTTTATCCTGCATAACTGTGCATACCTCCGAGGAAGAAGTTCACTCCGAAGTAAGTCATCAGTATGGAAAGGAATGCCAGAAGCATATAGATATTGAAATGACGTGGGACATTGAACCACCGTATGCTGCCTGCGTGAAGTGGCAGGGCATAGATGAACAGGGTGATAAGTGCCCACACCTCTTTCGGGTCCCACCCCCAATAGCGTCCCCACGACTGATTTGCCCATACGGCTCCGATGAAGATGCCGATAGCAAGACAATAGACTGCCGGATAGAGCAGAAGTTGTGAAAGAGCGGTGATTTGACCATTGAACATTGTCCATTGACCACTGAGAGCTGAGGGTTTGACAATGCCTATAATAAAATATGTGAGGGAGAGGAAGAAACACATGGCAAAGAGTGTGTAACTGAACATGACAGCTACGACATGTATGCTCAGCAGGGGCGACTGCAGGACAGGCATCAGACTCGTCACCTGCGGATTGGATTCACCCAGCATCGCTACGAGCAGGATGAGTCCGGCAAGCAATGTGGAGAAATGAAGCAGCAAAGGGAAGTGGCGTTGTAAAACAAAGGTAACGAGTAGTGTTGCCCAAACCATGAACTGCATTATCTCGAATCCGTTGCTCAGAGGGATATGGTCGGACACTATCCATCGCAAGAGGAGCAAGCCTGTCACATAAACGAATAGCAGGAAGTTGAAGCCTGTTACAAGGAAGGCCTGGAGTCGGTCACCCTTTGCACTTGCCATTCTGAGTACACCGATGATAAAGAACAGAATGCCGAATCCAAGTGTTATGAATACCGGAAAACGTAGTGACGAGAGTGTGTTGTAGCTTACCTCTGCGCGCATCCTACCTGCTGAAGGGAGTATGTCAGAGGCACGGCTCAACTGATAACGACGGATACTGCTGACGGTTCTCAAAGCCTCATTATCATTTCCCATGACTACAGCCTCGGTAAGGTAATCGAGCGATTTTCGTATGAAAAACCACTCATCCTGCGGCATGTCGGCAGGCATATTATGCGCTCCTGGAGCCAACCACTCGGTCTTGCCATCCCGTCGGTAAGGGAAGAGTTTCAGCAACGAACCACTATAGAACATTCGGATGAGGTTGAACTTCTCGTCGGCTTCGCGAAGGCCCTTATTAGAGTTGAAAGTTGACCGGTGAGAGTTGAGAGCAGAAAGTTTGTACTCGTTGTATTCGTCCCAGAAGTCGGAGAATGATGCCCATTCGCTGTCGATACCCAAAAGCAGCTGGGTATGTTTGTCTTTTATACGTATTATCTTTGCATTCTCCCATTCCTCGAAGTGGAACATCCATCCTGCAAGTATCTGATTGGCAGAGAGTCCATTCCATCGTGCTTTTCCAGAGAGTTTTGTCACGAAGTCGATAGCAAGTGTATTGACCGGACATATCCTCTGATTATAAAGTACGTAGAGGTTACCTATGCTGTCAGCAAGGTCGGCATTGACCGTTGAACCGTAAACAGTAAACGGTAAACAGAAAACGACTAATGTTGCTACCGTCCTCGTAGCTTTTTTGTAGAGTTGTCGCATCCGTGTCTGTTTCGTGAAGAACGACATGATAAGAGAGACGAACAGCATGATATAACCGAAATATGTGATACCGATACCCCAGGGGTCGTGCGACAGACTTAAATGAGTACCTTCTCCGTCCTCATCATATCCTGACTGGTAAAGCCGGTAGTGCTGTACCTCAGCTATTTTGTTCATCGAACACTGAACAATCTCACTCCTCACTCCTAACTCCTCACTCCTAACTCCTATCTCACTTCTATAATCCATCGGACTGTCCGTACCCGGATAGGTCTCGATAGTGAAATCCTTCAGAGTCAGAATAAACGGCAGAGACCTCACCTCATCTTTATCGTTCATATAAACCTCTACGGCTTCTCCCTTGCGCAGATGTACCGTACCCCGTTCTGCCATGCAGAAGGTGATGAGTGCTCCGAGCAGGATGACAGCAAGAGAGATGTGTACGAGGAATACCACAGGACGACGATGCAGACGTACCTTCACGATGTATGCAAGAGACACGGAGGCGAGGACAGCCCATAGTGCCACGAACCACCACGAACCATAGACATGCTCCATGACAAATGGTGTTCCCATATACTTTTCAACTATAGTGGCAGCAATGAGTATTGCTGTCACCATAGCGAGAAGTGAGAATGATATGTTTCTCAGTCTGCTCATCTATATATTCAGATAACTGATTTCCGAGTCGTTTTATTATATCGATTCGATGAATTTTACGACCGCAGCACGTTCTTCCTTTGAGAGGGCACGGAAATTCTCCACACTCTTACGTGCATCGCTATTGCTGCTTCCGTGCCACATGATAGCCTCCACGGTGTTACGTGCACGGCAGTCGTGCAGACGGTCTTCAGCATTGGTACATATCTTGCTGAGTCCGCGTCCCCACAGCGGAGTGGTGCGGCACCATCCTGTACGGATATCGTTGACCATACGCAGGCGGTGCTGTACCATATCGGTATATGGCCAAATCTTCTGGTTAGGATAGCGAGGCACGTCGTTGTTACCCAGCATACCATTAGGATCATGAATCTCGTCGTCGCCTGTAGTCCACGACGGACGGTGGCACGCTGCACAACCTATCTCGCTGAACAGTTTCTTACCCTGCTGGAAAGCCTCAGTCTTCACGTTACGTGCAGCAGGAACGGCAAGTCCGCGATGCCACACCATGAAATCCTTGTAGTCATCATCTGTCATCTCGGCAGGTAGTTCGGTATTGGTCAGGTAGTTATAGATATCCTGTTCCACATTACCAGTCTTGTTCCACTCTGGGAAGTAGTTATAGAACTCAGCCTGCACCTCGGGGTCTTTCGACGACTTCTGTGCATAGTAGGACAGAGTATGATTCTTGGCATTGTAGTTGAGGTCGAGATAGTGGTAACGGCGATCGCTTCGTGTCACGTTGGTGATGTTCCAGATGGCATTGGCACCGGCTGCATCGAGCAGCGGACCGCGCGACATGGCATAGGTATAGCGGCGTACGTAGTTTACACCGGTCAGACCCTTATAGTAGCTTACCCACTGCTTGTTTGCCTGATCCCAGTAAGCAGGATTGAGGGCATCAGTCTTACCTATACCGTTGAAGTAGTCGCTCTCCTTCTCCCACTGTGCTGTGATATCGTCATCAGAAATGGCATCGAGAAGTCCTGTTCCGTAAACGCCGATGGTAGATTCCAGTTTTACACCGATTTCATCGACACCTACCTCTACATTCTGACCATTACGGGTAACGATGATAGGAGCGTAGAATGCCTCCTGCGGAATAGTCACCTCAGGATAGATGAGTGCGTAAGTTTCTCCGTCAGGGAAACGGTTGCCCCACTCATCGGTATAGTCCTTCCATTCAATACGGATAAGACTCTCATCTACAGGAGCCTTGAACGGACGGACAGCCATAGTCTGCGGCATACCTGCTACCGACTTGATATATGCCTCTGTCTGTTTGTCGTAAATAACCAGAAGATATCCGTTGCCATGCGTGCTGGCACGATACTCCGTCTGACGCTTGCCGTGTCCGTAGCCCGGGTGGCAATAGATACAGCCGTTACGAACATATACCGGACCGAGTCCCTTGAAGGCACCTTCCTTGTTTTGGTTGAAGTCACGCTCAAACAGGTATTCTCCGTTCTGGAACGCCTGACTGAATCCGCCCTGTTCCGTAGCAGGAGTAGGCTGTTCATAGGCACTGGCTGTATTGTTGAACACAGTTCCGAGCACACCGCCTGCATAGTATTCCTCAGTCAGTTCGATACTCTCGCCATCACCGATATCGATGAGTCCGTCGTTCTTAGCCGCGTTGTCATCGCTGTCGCTACAAGCGATGGCGATGACAGACGTAGCTACTATAGACAAAATAGTTGCTAAGTGTTTCATGTGGTTGGTTTATAATGTTTTACTTTGATATGTCTATGATTTTAGATACCATGATTTCAGCATTGTCTGCAAGGGCTGCGTATGTTGGTACTACTACATTATTAATATAGTTGGTGTTCACATCCTTGAGTTTTGCTTCCACCTCGGCATTGTTCTTATATGTCTTGAGAGTCTCTTCAAGAGTATTGATTTTGCCATCGAGTTTATCAAGAGCATCCATAGCGTCCTGTGCCGATGAGTCCATGTAATACTTCACGAACGGAGCTTTCATGTTCTTGATTTTATCGAGAGCGTTGTCAAGTGCTGCAACTACGTCGTTTGCTTTGTCCGAAAGTTGCTGTGTGCTCTGACAGAACTTGATTACGGAGTTCTCCTGTGGCTGCTGTGCTCCGAACCTTCCATAGAGGGCAAACTTACAACCTTCGATATTGTCGTAGAAGTCCTGAATTGAGTTGTAAGCGTATGGTGACTCAATATAGTTTGCATCCTCACCAGTATGTGGCTTACCAATCTTTCCTGAACTTACCTCACCAATGATGTCGCGTGCACCTTCCAGTATCTGTACTGTAGCGTCGTTGGCAGTCTCGTAAGTCTTGCCCTCACCATAGTCGGTGAATTCGGCACCATAGTTCTGGTACTGGTCATTTCTGCCTGCAAAGAAAGCATCAACGAGAGCCTGACGGGCAGCCGGAACATTCTCCTTACCAGCCCAGCAAGCCTGAAGCACACTTGTGCACTTATACAAATCCTTGGCTACTGCTACTGCATACTTGAATTCGAGTTCGGTAATCTGGTCGATGCTACGTGGGGCACCATCGCGGAAGAGTACGTACTCCAGACCGTGGAAACCGAGCAGACCATCATCCTGCTTTGAAATCTCCGCATCGATATTGTCCATGATTTCCTTGTTGCGCAGAAGCTGGGCAAGAGCAGTCTGGTCAACAGGCCATGTGTCGATGTGTGGGTCGATTTCATAATCACCTGCAGCACCGAAGAGGAATGCCTCAGACCATTCCCAATCCTTACGTGCTGTCTTCCAGGAGTCGCATGCAGCATCAACAGCAGCCTGCGTACCTGTAACTGTACTAGTGTCTGTGTTGTCGTCGTCCTTCGAACAAGATGACAGGAGTGCTCCACCTACGAGAGCCACACCTAAAAGGAATTTCAAATTCTTCATAATCTTTATTTAGTTTAAATAGTTTGAGATTTCAAGAAGTTTAATTATCAATTGTCAATTATCAATTACCTACAAGAACCACCCTGCATACGCAATACCGATATTTATTGAGGGTTCGTTATTGTACGGCTGTACATAGAGTGGACTGTCACTTGTGAGTCCGTTATTGTTCGGTTTCTTGAAGAAACGGTACGAATACTCACCCTTCACTACCACCTGCTTGATTGGATAGTAGTTCACGCCAAACGCGAGGCGGTTCTTGGCTGTATATTTATACAGGTTCTTGTATGTGCCGCGGAACATCGAGTTATAGTACTCGTAGCGTCCGAAGACATACAGTTTCTGACCCAATGCACGCGTCTTATGAATCTGCGAGAAAATGTCATATCCGGCTTCGATACCCCATGCAATAGCGCTGCTACCGAGGTTTTCGTTTGCAAACGGACTTCCGTCCTGATATTTATGATGAGTATAGTTGCTCTTGTTGAACTCCGAAATCTTGTCGGCATCACCAAGATGAGCATACGTGAAGTTGCCTCGTGCTATCCAGTTGAAACGGTTCAACGTAAAGTCACCCGAGATGATAGCCAGCGCACCCTTCACTCCGTCATATTCCGTGCCAATCTTAGCCAGCGTATTGCGAAAACTGTGTCCGTAATATCCACTCACTCCGATGCGCAGACCCTTGATGCTGTAGTTATCGACACGGGCACTTACGGCATAGCTGTTTGCAATCTTGAACTCGTACGGACTATTTGCTCCGTAATGAACGAAATAGTTGCGCTTGAAACGTTCAGAGTCAAGTCCGGAGAGCAACTGTACCTCATAGCGCCACTGCTGCGTACGTCCCCACAACGATATACCCACCTGATGCCATGTATTCGGCAGAATGGTATTCTCACCCTCCGGTCTGTAAACCGTGAAGAACTCAGTAGGTAGGTGATACTGGTTCATATAACCTACAGGCACGATAATCTCACCAGCCTTCACATTCAGTTCGCCCTTCCAGAACTGTTTGTTAATCCAGAACTGCTCCAGAGCTACCTCACCACCTTTCTCAATCTCAGCCTCGAACTCACCACTCTCCTCTGCATCAATCTCTACAGCCGATTCCGTACCTCCGTGTTCATACTCCAGCTCCGAACCGAAACTCCAGCCCTTGCCGAAGTCATACCCTATATTAAGTACTACGTGTGGAATATCAAACCTTCCGTGACTCTTCCCGCTGTACGATGCAGGGTCCTTATACCTGTTAAAATGGTCGCTGTAGAAATTTCTCGACAGAGCAACCTCACCATATCCACCCAACGACAGACGAGACAGAGCCGTCTCAATCTTACTTACCTTCGTCGTGTCCTTTGCTTGCGAATACGCAGAAAGCGTAAGCATCACCATAGCCACGACAGTCAGTATTTTTCTTACATTCATATTGTCTTTTCTTTTTTGGGTGCAAAGGTACGCTTCTTTGGCTACACGCGTCAATACTCAAAAATCAGTATTTTAACACATGTAGCTTTTCCATAACCAAAGAAATGCATGTCATTATGGGGGTGCGCCTGCCGCTCTGAAATTCTAAGCGCTTAGAAATAAAATTCCAAGCGCTTGGAATTAAAATTCTAAGCGCTTGGAATTTTGGCATGCCTTCGTCAATGATTTACTCCCCCTTGAACGTGTAGGTGAGATTGCCGTCGAAGGTCGGTATGGTTACGGCGATAGAATCGTAACCGGTAGCGTAATCGGTATGGAGGAGGAGGGAGGCGTAACGTTTGCGGGTGTAGGATGGAAGGTCGTCGGAAGGCTGCTTGTGAAGCAGGGATACCTGAAGGGTTTTACCTGTCATGCCTGTTATGCAAAAGCCGTAGCGATGGCTATTTTTGCCTGTAGTCTTCTCGCCTAGTGTCATATTGATATAACGACTGGAGCGCCAGATGCTGACGAGTTGGACGGGATCGTGAGGCTGGGACGGGAAAGAGCTGGACTTAAGAGCCTGTCCGAAGAGGGCAAGGGTATAGTCATACATGCGAGGCTTGCCGTTAGCAGGAGTGTATGTAATGACGCTGCGGAGGGTGGTATCAGCCACGTTAGACTTGATACCCTGAGCGGTAAAGTCGAGTTTTGTACCATCATCAAGCGTGGCAACAGATACTACACGACTGGCGTTGACGTAAAGGTCGCACAACTCCGTGTACATATTGGGTACAGGGTCGCCCTTATCGTCATCGTCGGAACAAGCAACGAAGAAGATGCATAAGATGAATAAAAGAAGAAGATTTTTATTATTCATTAGCTGCATTATAGTTGCGTAACGGGTTAGCATACATGGTCAGGATGCGTTCGCGAAGGAAGGGCACATCGGGGTTCTCGACACGAATCTGCGAGATTTTATCCTGCAGGTAGGCTTCGAACTCGGGAGCTGAGATGGGTGAACCTTCGAGTTCGGCAAGGGCTGCACGGTTGGACTCGTAGATGCGATAGCGGGAATGAATCTCGTGGTCGATATGTTCGGCAACGATGCGATAGATGTCGGCACGGTCGATAGCAGAGGCATCGAGTGAGTCGAGCCAGTCGTTGATGCACGGGGCAGCCTCGTAGTGAACATGTCCTTTCTTTCCCCATATACCTATCTTCATGTTGTCGAGGTCGTCCTGCTTGCTCTTCTTCCATCCGGGGATGTCACGCTTCTGCTGGAACTCCTGTGCCTTGAGGTAGTCGCAGGGGTCGTACTCGATGGATATGGTAAGCGGAACGATATTCATGTCCTTGAGATTGCGGATGATGTCGGCTGTACTCCTGCCTTCAGCTGGTCCACCGAGACAGAGCATCTTGAGTACGCTCTCCTGGGTGCGGTCGTCGGAGTCCTTGGCACGTCCTTCACGCTGAGCTATCCAGATATTCTCGTGCTTCTCGTTGATGGCGAAGTGCATGTACTGACTCATGTGGATACTGCTGCGGAGAGTCTCTTTGGGAGTGAGTCCGCGATTGACCACAAAGGCTTTGTTCATACGAACGAGAGTCTTTATCCAGGGATAGATGAGGAGATTGTTGCCGATGGCTATCTCTACAGTCTTGGCAAAGCCGTCGAGCACGAGCATGTAGTCGAGGATGGCAGAGTCGAGTACTATGTCACGATGGTTCGACATGAAGGTGTAGGAACCGTCGCGACGCAGACTCTTGTCGAAGTTATAGCTCCACCCTGTGGCACACTTATGAAGGCAGTAGTGGACGAGGTGCTTCATGTACCGAATCTGGAAGTCCTGTGGAGTCTTGATGCCCATGAAAAGCAGGCGCAGAAGAGAGTTGCGCAGTCCGACAGGCATCCACGGAACCATACCTTTGAGGATATGGCTGAACTTACGGTCGGCAAGCATGGAATCAAATGCCTGCTTCATTTCGCCTTCGGCAAAAGGACGAATATCGTCGAAATCGCTTAATTGCATAGTTTGTCTTCGATTATCTCAGAGAGTACGTCGCGCATTTCGAGTCCGGCAGCACGTACCTGCTGAGGAATGAAACTGGTTGGGGTCATACCCGGGGTGGTATTGATTTCGAGCAGGTTGATGACGTCGTCACCCTTTTCGTTCTTGGATATGATGTAATCGACACGGATGATGCCGCTGGCTCCGAGTATGTCGTAGATAGCTGCTGTGAGTTTCTTGATACGAGCAGTAGTGTCATCAGAGAGACGTGCCGGAGTTATCTCCTCAACCATACCGTTGTATTTGGCATCGTAGTCGAAGAACTCAGTCTTAGGAACAACCTCGGTAATAGGCAATACGTTCATACCCTTGCTGGTGCGATATACTCCATTGCTGATTTCCATACCTGTGAGCATGCTCTCGATAAGTACGTCGGCACTCTCCTCACGGGCTTTGGCTACAGCCTCGGCTACGTCAGCCTCAGACTTGCACTTAGTCACACCGAAACTACTGCCTCCGGCATTAGGTTTGATAAAACAGGGGAGTCCCACTTTCTCAATGATAGCTGCAGGGTCAACCTCCATACCCGGACGCAGGAGGATGTTCTCAGCTACACGGACTCCGAAACCCTTGAGGTACTGGTTGAGGGTGAACTTATCGAAGGTGAGTGCCTCGACGAGCAACGAACAAGTGGAATATGGTACGCGGAGCAGGTCGAAGTAACCCTGAAGGATACCGTTCTCACCCGGGGTACCGTGAATGGTGATGTATGCGTAGTCGGGGTGTATGTCCCTACCCCATTCGTCCTTGAACGAGAAGTTGTGAAGAAAGACCTTCGAGGTCGTTCCGTTCGGGAGGTGCGCCTGCCAGTCGGTACCACGGGTTTCAATCACATATACATCAAACTTGTCGCGGTCTAGCCACGAACTGATACCTGCTGCCGAACGCATCGACACATCGTGTTCGGAGGAGTCACCTCCTGCAATTACTGCAATGATTTTCTTCATGATTCTGTAGCGTAATTACGCCATTTATTTAGTAATTCTGTAATGTCTTGTGGCAGTTCGGAATCGAACATCATCTGTTTGCCTGTACGCGGATGCTGGAATCCGAGGGTCTTGGCATGGAGCACCTGACGCGGACAGAGTTTGAAACAGTTGTCGATGAACTGACTGTACTTGGCTGTGCGCTGTCCTTTAAGTACCTGATCGCCACCATATCGGGCATCGGCAAAGAGAGGGTGTCCTATGTGACACATGTGGGCACGTATCTGATGGGTGCGCCCCGTCTCAAGTACACATTTGACGAAGGTAGTATAACCGAAACGCTCTAATATATAATAATGTGTGACGGCATGCTTGCCTGTGTCGCTATCGGGAGGATAGACTGCCATGCGGAGACGGTCACGGATGTCACGTCCGATATTCCCTACAACGGTTCCACTGTCTTCCTGAAAGTTTCCCCACACAAGGGCGTTGTATTCGCGCTGGGTAGTCTTGTTGAAGAACTGCAGACCGAGATGGGTCTTGGCATCGGCTGTCTTGGCTACGACGAGCAGTCCGCTGGTGTCATTGAGAAGAGTACCGCGCCAGTTGCCGAATCCGGGATGGACCACCAGTCCGGCAGGTTTATTGATGACCAGAAGGTCGTCGTCCTCATAAACGATATCGAGAGGTATCTCCTCAGGGAGTATCTTGTTGTCGTAGTGGGGACGGTCGAGCATGACCTGAACGACATCTGCGGGCTTGACACGATAGGAACGCTTTACGGGTTTTCCGTTGACATGGATGAATCCTGCGTCGGCAGCTTTCTGCACACGGTTACGACTGGTATTTGCCATAACCATGAACAGGTATTTATCTACCCGGAGCAGGGGCTGTCCCTTATCGCACACAAACCGGTGATGCTCATAGAGCTCGGACTGTTCGTCGAGTTCGGCATCATCGATGAATTCACCTTCCGGCGCTCCCGTCTGTCCGATGAATTCGTCCTCAGCTGTTATGTCGTCAAATGTCGAGGGTCGCATCTACTTCTGTTTCTACGTCGAAAAGCTCTTCTTCTGAAGTAGAATCCACTTCACCGGCACCGACGAGGATGGTTAGTGCACGTTCGCGTGACACCATCTCACCGGCATTGAGGTTGCGCAATCCCTGACGCACACCAATCACGAAGTCGCGGGGCTGATTGTCGATACGGTCAGGCGGGGTCAGACTGAATCCCAGTACACGTAGCTGTGCCTCGGCTTCACGCAGCGAACTGTTGCCCACAATGTCAGGAAACTTAACCATAGGCTCACCCATCATGTTGACGGTGAGGTATATGATTCGTCCACTCTTCACGAAACTGCCTGCACGAGGTGTCTGCTCGATGACAGCTCCACCCGGTATCTTAGGGTTGTACATGGAGTCGGCAACGGCATAGCGCAACCTTGCATTTTCGAGCGTACGCTCTGCCATCTCCATCGAACTGCCCACAACACGAGGTACTTCAATCTTCTCGCCGTTATGGGTAAACTCGCCAAGCAGACTGAATACGGCAAATATGGCACCTACGAGTACGACGAACATCATGACGATGTTGCCCCAGAACCACAGTCCCGATTTGCCACAGAAATAAGCTTTGATACTCATCTTCAAATATATGACTTTTTATTTCACTCTGAATTTCTTGCCGGCACGGATATAGATGCCAGACGGAAGTCCATTGATAGAGTTAGGTGTTGACGTACGGAGTACGAAACGTCCCTGCAGGTCATAGATGTTGCATGGGTCTGGATCAACAGTCGTAAGTCTGAATCCTACCGTAGCGTCGTCTGTAACACTTATCACACCAGTCTTCTCCTGGAGTCCGCTGATGTCCCAATAAAGTCCGTCAGGAAGTTCAGGCAACTCATACTTGGCAATTGTGCCTTGCAGAGTATTGCTTACAGTCCACAATGTCCACTGCTGACCAGCCTCAGGTGTCAATGAACTTCCCAATTCTATCTTCAGTGTACCGTTAAATGTCAGGTTCTTTGTTTCGAATGCCGAGTTCTGAGAGGCAGTTCTGATTAAGAACGTAGCGGTAGCACCTTCATTTATATTAATGGTGTTGGCACACTTGATTGTACCCTGTGTAGTTTCAAGTACCGTAGAACCACAAGGTTTGATTTCACCACCGTTCTGGATGGTAAGACCATTGAAGTAACCCTGACCCACGAGGCGTCCGCTATTCTTAACATATGTCTGGTACTTACCGTTGACAAGTGTGCTGAGGTTCTTATCGTTAAAAGCTACTATACCGTCGTTGACAGTCAGCATACCGTTCAACTTACCAGGAGTAATAGTCATCTTTCCTGTACCATTCTTAGTGAGTGGAGAAGCACTTATAGCGATAGTGTTACCATAGTCGTCCTTGCGTTCGTAAGTGATACCCACCTCGGTTGTAAGGGTGAAGTTCTCGTCGCAGTTCACAATCCACTGTCCCGTACCTACGAGGGCACCTGTACCACCGAATTTCTTCACGTTGATATTATTGCCCTGATTCTGAAGACGGGCATTCTCATTTACGTTGACTGTAGCCAGAGGCATACCCTTAGAGTTGCCGAGCAGGAATTCAGGATCGTACTGCTTCTTGTTCTGACGGTTGTTCTTTCCGATAACAATTGTACCCTCGAACGCACTCCAGTCGCCATTGAAGTATGCACGAACACCACCTGTATATACATTGAATGTACCCGCACCCGTAAGCTTACCCGTGTAAGTGCCACGGAACGAAGAATAGAACGAACCTGACCTGTTGGCAGGAACTATGAAGTTAGTAGTGTTTGAAACACCTGAACCGCTCTCCATATTAGCACCCCAAAGCGTACCGTTATAGAACTCGACTGTTCCAGGCAGAGTCTCCGCATTTGAAGAAGAATAGTTGGATGTAACGACACCGTTCTTTATTACCAGCTTGGCAAATGTATTTGCAGCGGTTCCAAGTTCCATAGAACCGGCACCAAGTTTGCTCAGTACAGCTCCGCTTCCCTTGATTGCCTTGTTGAAGATAACGCTCTTCCCACTTGGAACTTCCAGACTCACCTCACCACTAATCTTCATCGACTGGTCGGTGATGATAACGCCGTTGGTAACAAGTGTTGCACCATCGTTGAGAGTGATTGCAGAAGAAGACTTACCTAACGAGCCCCAGTCCTGACCCTTGGTGTTGGCAAGCATCGAGACTGTCACCTTACCTGCGTTGATTACAGTTGAAGACACACGGTTCCAGTTGTTTAAAGTAACACCACCTGCACCGTTTATAGTGAGTGTCTTGCCAACGATACTGTCGCCCGAAAGGGTATAACTCTTAGTTTCGTTGTTGAAGGTAACTGAATTCGGATGTACGGCACCTTTGATTACTACAGTCGTAGAGGCTGCATCATCGTCGAATATTACATCATCGCCATTTGCCATTACACTCGTTTCTCCCTCATAGAGGAAGTTCTCACTTACAGCCTGTTGCCAGGTATTATTGCCGGATGTACCGTTCCATGTTACTTCGCCTGCAGGACGCATAT
This sequence comes from uncultured Bacteroidales bacterium, assembly GCA_902774005.1. Lineage (GTDB taxonomy): Bacteria > Bacteroidota > Bacteroidia > Bacteroidales > Bacteroidaceae > Minthosoma. Next base: position 58,968 of record CACYGK010000013.1, read on the forward strand.
TCTCAACAACGAGCAGCAGCTTGCCTTCCTCATAGTTCAGAGAAGTCTTGACAGCACTGCTCGTACCCTCAATCAGAAGGTCGGATACGTTGCCAGTAACAGAACCGATAGTACCTAACTCATATGTACCAGCCTCCAAAGCTCCGTCATATTTAATTTGAATGACAGGAGCCTTATAACGTGGACCGAACTCGTTCCAAACTTTCTCTGTCTTGGTCTCAATGCTGAGGGATGTAGCATTAACCTTATCAAACTGACCTTCGCTACCGTCGAAGACGATACGCGAACCGAAGCCAAGAGTGAGTGCAGAAGCTGTGATGTTGCCCACATTATCCTTGCCACCCGGATAGATTGTAGCATTATAGTCTGCCTTCAGACCACCATTGAAAGTTCCGCCGTCGGAGATAAGTGTGGTGTGACGGTTCAACCAAACCGGACTGGACTCCATCGTACCGTCAAAGACCAGTGTACCCTGCCATACGTTGGTCTCACCTGTATGCTTTTCAGTCACTTTAGGCAGTACGAGTACACCCTCACCCTGCTTGATGATGCGGGTCGAACCACTGAATGCACCACCTGTCAGAGTTGTTGTGAAGGTTTCAATAGTCTGTGTCGGCAGTTTCGGAGTGCTGGATGTAGCCTGCTTCGAACCACTACCCTTCAACCATGCCGGAGCATTGACAGTAAGGATATAAGGCTCAGCTCCGTCAGTAACACTGACTGTCTTGTTCTCATAACCGGAAATCAGCAGGTGAGCATCGGTAGTACCAATAGTACCACCGTTCTCCACCTCTGTACGTCCTTCCAGAGTATTTGCAGGTGGTTCCTTTGTGATACCTTCCATTTCTCCAAGGAAGAAACTGGTATGAGGAGGCTGGTTGTAACCCATACACTGCCAAGCCATAGCATTACGGTATTCATGGTCAGCCCAAAGTGTAGTGATACCATGAGGTGAAGGATAGCTCGAAATCTGTATAATCAGTTTGTCACCGTTGCGAGTGACGATTTCTTCACGCCAGTCACCGAGGATATCACCAAGGAAACAAGGGTTGTTCTTCGATGAGTTGTTCAGGTTGCCCTGTCCCATCCAGCAACGGTCATTCGGATATGAACGTCCGGTACCTACTTCAGTCTGTCCCGGAGCCTTATATACACAGGGCGATTTCTCTACACCCGGAGAATCCATAAATTCATCGAGCAGGTCACCGTCCCAATAGACACGCATGTTCACATAGTCATCGCCAAAACTGTTAAGACTTGTGATAGCCTTGTCGGAAACAAGACTGATTGCACCACCAGATATACCGATAGCACCCGGATAACTGTTGTAGAAGTTACCTGCCATGCATCGTCCGTTGTCACTACCACCTCCGGTAGTGTAACGCTGTTCCGAAGTGGTTGCGTTTGTATATGCTATACCGGGAACTGCAGCACTCTCAAGACAGACGAACTGTTCCAGTCCCCAACGGTATGGGTCAAGGTCACCACAATGCTGTGCATCACCATGTCCGTAACCTGTAGTAGAAAGACCAAAACCTGTATCGTCAATCATCATCGAACCAAAAACGATTTCATCGCGTCCGTCCATATCGACGTCGGCAATGGCGTAGTTGTGGAAACCGTTACCAAACCAAGGAGAACCACCATCGTAGCAGTTCCAGCGCCAGAGCTGAGTCAGTTCGTGAGTCTCTTTGTTTACACTAAGTGCACAGAACTTATGACGTGTGTAGCCTCCACGTCCGAGGAAGATGCTCGGATTGCGTCCATCAAGGTAAGGGGCACCGAAATAGTGCTTCTGCATACGGTGACCCAAATCGCCCCATACATTAGCATCACCCTTGGTCTCATTTGATTCGAACTGCGGCAGAGGGTAAGCCATCGGTGTCCAACTTTCAGAGCCATCCCATCCGTAAGGTTCACCTGTCTCACCATTCAGATAGAGCAGATATTCATTGCCGACACCCATATATTCGGGACGGTCAACATTGAGACCCACCGTCATATCACCAATCTTGATAGTCTTATTAGTAGCTGTATGGATAATCATGTTGTCAGAACCACGCATGATAGCCTCAGCCTTACCGTCCTGATCCCAGTCATAAAGAATGAGGTCGAACTGCTCGTCGGGACCAGACATAAGGTTCGGACCCATATCTATCCACCATAGACGTGTACCGTCCATCTTGTAACACTCGTGCAAGTTGAAGTCTGTATTATTAGAGCCTGAACGAAGATTACCCGAGTCATTACGACGTTTTACGACGAATTCCATCTGTCCGTCACCATCGACATCAGCCACCGAGCAGTCGTTGAGGGTATAACCGGTCACAACGGCACCGTTACGGTTTGTCACAGACTTCACTGGAATCTCCCAATACTGATGATCCCACGGCGTACATTGTGCAGCCAGGTCGGTACGCTCCGTACCGTTCACAACAGGTACAACTTTATATACCGAAGTCTTCGTACCTGCATCATCCTGATAGTTCGACACTGTAAGATTGGAAGCAATTTTAGTACTACCGCGATACAGGTTGTACTTAGTATCGTAATATTCTGTCGGCAGGATACGCCAACTGACGAAAATACCGGTTCCAGATATTCCGTAACGACTGTCCTGACCAGTCTTGTCACCCTGCGGCACTGCTACCAGTCCGCGGTTCAACTTATCGGTGACTCTCTGAGCATAACTCATGCCTGCAAGACATGTAAGCAATAAGGCAAATAAGATTTTTTTCATGTTTGTAATTGGCTTTAGTTGTAATTCATATAGACACATAACGGGGCAAAGGTAACATATTAAATTGGATTATGCCGTTCCAAATCCGACATTTTTACATTATTAATATAAAAAAACGATGTAGTGTAATAAAAAACACCACATCGCATATAAGGTATATTAAAAAGTTCGGATTACCTGCGAGTAACGTAAGAGCCGTCGCGAGTGTCAACCTCTACGAGGTCACCTTCGTTAATGAACAGAGGTACACGGATTTCAACACCTGTTTCCAGAGTTGCAGGCTTAGTTGCGTTTGTAGCAGTATCACCCTTGATACCCGGTTCTGTGTATGTTACCTGAAGCACAACCTTTACAGGAGCCTCAGCTGTGAGGATAGTACCTGTAGAATCGTCGATTGAAGCCATCACCATAGTCTCACCTTCCTTCAGGAAGTCACCACCAGTGATAAGATCCTTAGAGATATTTACCTGCTCGTAAGTATCAGTATTCATGAATACGAGATCGTCGCCTTCCTTGTAAAGATACTGGAACTGCTGGTGAGATACCTGCACGTCGTCCAACTTAGCCGATACGATCCAAGTACGCTCGAGTACTCGTCCGTCCTCAACATTGCGGAGTTTAGTACGCATCACAGTATTACCCTTACCTGGCTTTACGTGTAGAAAATCAATAACTACGTATATCTTACCATCGTCAAGGCGAAGGCATACGTTCTTCTTAATGTCGCCTGCTAATATAGCCATACTTTCAAATTAGGTTTGATGTTATTTATTCACTTCTTTTTCAAAATCGGGTGCAAATTTAGGTATTATTTAGCATTCATCATTTATTATTTATCACTTTTTTCAGTTTTCATATCTCATTTTTTATTTTTCAATTGAATTATTTTGCCAGTTTCAAGAAAAGACCTAACTTTGCACCCGCTTTAGTTGACGGAGGTCTTCTGAAGGCATTCAAAAATCGAAGAATAATACAAAATACATACAATTATGAAAAGAACATTTCAACCCCACAACAGAAAGAGAATCAACAAGCACGGATTCCGTGAGCGTATGCAAACTGCAAATGGTCGCCGCGTATTGGCTTCTCGTCGCAGAAAGGGTCGCAAGTCTCTGACTGTATCAAGCGAAAACCACGGAAAATAATCTTTGTTGGTTTCGTTAAGAGTTAAAAAGCAGGAGTTTTCAAAAACTTCTGCTTTTAATTTTTTCTATTTTCTTTGAAATGCCTACCTTTGCACCCGCTTAGAAGTTTAGTAACTTCACACATTGTTTTATTGACACGTTAAAAGGAAAGTTGCCGGAGTGGTCGAACGGGGCGGACTCGAAATCCGCTATACGGCTTGCTGTATCGGGGGTTCGAATCCCTCACTTTCCGCTGAGGGATGAGAACCCGGTTCGTTATCGCTTGCGCTTTCGAGCTTGCCGAGAAAGAATCCCTCACTTTCCGCTGAGGGATGAGAACCCGGTTCGTTATCGCTTGCGCTTTCGAACAACGTGAGAAAGAATCCCTCACTTTCCGCTTTTTATTTTCTATTTCTGAAAAAACTCCTTACTTATGAAAACAAGGGATTTATTTCTTCTCACATTACTTTTATTATTCTCCAGCGTTTATTCTTGGGCACAAAATGCAGACTACTCCAAAATGTCTTTCCTGGTTGCCGAAGAAGTACAGTCAGCTGACAAGGTAAAAGCTCTGAGCCTGTCAGGACATGAAGTCAAGCGCAATTACATCATGGCATTGGTAAAACTTCAGGACGAAGGTCAGGAAGAAGCTCTCACCAGTCGTGGATGTAATATATTCGACAATGTCGGCAACATATACATTGCAGTATTGCCAACCGATGTCTTAGCGGAACTTTCACTCGACGAACGCATTGTGCGCATTGAAGCCAACGAACTGAAGAGTGTCACGCTCGACAGTCTGCCACAAAGCAGTAACATAATTCCTATCTACCAGGGTGCAGACCTGCCTCAGGCATATACTGGAAAGGGTGTTGTCACTGGTGTGATTGATACCGGTTTCGACTTCACCCACCCTATGTTTAATGATGCAAACGGCCATAGCCGAATCAAGGAGGTATGGGATATGTTCACCGGTTTGGGCAATGGATACAAGAAAATCGGTTCTATCTATCGCTCTGAAAGCGACCTGAAACTCATGGAGGGTACGACCGACCAGGAGATGGAACATCATGGAACTCACGTGGCAGCTATTGCAACGGGCAGTCCTGTTATGAATGGCAAGTATCGCGGAGTAGCTTTTGACTCTGATATTGTATTAAGTACGATATGGCTTGCAAGCACAACAACTGAATTGCGTAATAACTTTTTAGCAGACGTAAACAAATCAATAAAAGATGGCACAGGCGATCCTATATGGCAGAATGTGATAGGCAATAACATTAGAGTATTTGACGCAACAGAGATTCTTGCCATAAAATATATTATGGACTACGCCGCAGAACACAAACAACCATGTGTTATCAATTGCAGTTTCGGAGGACAGATAAATTTGTCCACCGACTTCACATTGGCAAATGAATTGTTCTCACAACTCACAGGTCCAGGTCGCATTATTGTTTGTTCTGCCGGCAACGACAGCGATACAGACCTCTACAGAATGAAGCCTCAGGGAGAAGTTCTTGACACACCATTATGGTTTAATTTGGCAAAAATCACCAGAAATGTCTCCATAACTCTTCGTTCCGACAAACCTTTTACTCTTACCCTGCAACCAGACATAGAAGGTTGTACGCCGGTGACTGTTAACACAGAAGAAATACCTGAGTCAGTTTCAGACAACAATTACAGTAAATACATTGACATCACAAACGAAGCTAATGTATATGGCATTGAGAATGCAACCAAGAAACTGATGAAGAATGGCGAATATGCCTACGAAATAACAATCAGAGTACCCGACAACGATATGAATCACTACAATTCTCCTTCTGCCCAGCTCAAGATTGAAGGTGAAGGAGTGGTTGAGGTGATGGGAACTTATGCAATGGCAAGTTTTACCCGTTTATCTCTGAGACCTACGAATTGTCCATATACTGTTAATACTCCAGCTGCGTTCAGTAATGTCATTGCCGTAGGAGCTATGAATTACCGTGACGAACTGACCAATCTTAACAAAACAGAACACTACAAAACTGTTTACAACAAAAACGGCTACAATCAGATAGTTTCCTGGTCTGGCACAGGTCCTACACTTGAGGGACTTACAAAGCCGGATATCGCTGCTTCTGGCTATAATGTCATTTCAGCTCTCAACAGCCTCATGTCAGAAAGCGAATATAAGCAAAATGACTCATACAATAAAAATATTATAGACACATTCCAAGCAGGCGACAAAGACTACTACATGTATGCAGAAAGTGGCACATCAATGGCAGCTCCAGTTGTCACAGGTACCATAGCCCTTTGGTTGCAAGCCGATCCGGGTCTTACTCCACAGCGCATCAAAGAGGTATTTGCCAAGACAGCTGTTCATCCCGACCCTTCGCTCACCTACCCTAACAACATGTATGGCCACGGAGCTATCGATGCCTACAAGGGACTCTGCTACATACTTGACATTCCCGACCACATCGTCGAATTCTCCGATCATCAGCCCGAAGCTGTAAACATATCACTCCAAGGCAACCTCCTCGTACTTGGCGGCATATCCCGGGCATACGTCAACATCTATACCGTAGGCGGACAACTCCTTCGCACAGTAGAAACTACCGATGGAACCGTCAACCTTGCCGGTCTGCCGGCTGCAGTATATGCTATTCAGATCAATACCGACTCACCATCAACTACGGGTTCCACACTCGTACGATTAAAATAAAAGAAAAGAGTGAGACACCTCACTCTTTTTCTTTTTCCTTCAGATATCTTTCGTAAATCCTTGCAGCCGTTTCCACCATCCTGATGCACGGACGTTTCTTGTAATACTCATCCGTTCGCGCCTCGGGTGTGGCTACAATCTTTATTTCGGGTATCGTACCGTCAGCACGTTGTTTGTTCAGTCCGAGCAGTTCCTTACAAATCAGACTGCCCGTCTCAGCCTTGAATTCGGCAGCAAGACGCTGTACTACCTCATAGTTCTTCTTCTTCGTCTCCGGACTGTAATCCTTAATCCCTCCTGTATCGGCATCTGTCACATCCTCACGCCTTACCTCCTCCAGTCCGCACAACAGGAACATACCCAAAGCCGTACCACAGGTCTCACGCATCCTGCCTATGCCACCGCCATACGAAGCAGCGATACGTGCCATCAGTTCCACAGGGATATCATACAGGTCGGCAAAAGCCATAGCTACCGACTGCGAACAGTTATACCCCTGCTTGAAATAGCCGATAGCCTTCTCTACCCTGCCCTGCTCCATAATTAAGCTTCTCCTTTGCCCATTCCGAACGGAGCAATCGTACCACCGCCCTTCGGCTGTTGCTGCTGAGTCAGGTCAATCCTGCCAAACTGCTTCTCATACTTGCCTACATTATCCTGTAGCGCAAGCATCAGACGCTTGGCATGTTCGGGTGCCATGATGACACGCGATGCCACTTGAGCCTTCTGCATACCCGGAAGCATCTGTACAAAATCCATTACAAACTCACAATTCGAATGAGTAATAACGGCGAGGTTACTGTAGGTACCTCCCGCTACATCTGGTTTCAGTTCAATCTGAACCTGTTTTTCTTCTGCCATATTGTTTTACTTCGTAAAAAGTTAAAAGTTAAAAGTTAAAAGTTTAATGGACCTTTCACCCACTTCAGAAATCGCTCCACATCCTCATCGTATGAATAAGGTTCGGCAAGCAATTTGCCGTCACTGTCAATCAGCACATAGAATGGTTGCGAATTAGCTCCGTATCTAGTGGCTTGCAGATGGCTCCACTTATCACCCAGCGTCCTCAGTTTCCTCACCTTTCCGTTCTCTTCCACTTCCTCAGTCTCCGCAAGCGGTGTCCTGTCATCAACAAACAACTGCACAAACACATACTTGTTATATATAATGTCAGCCACCGTCGAATCGGTAAACACAGCAGCTTCCATCTTTCTGCAATTCACACACCCGTAACCGGAGAAGTCCACCATCAGTGCGAAAGCCAGCGCCTCATCGTAGTCGGTAAAAATCTTTTCCTTCTCCTCTGCCGACTTCTCCATAGGTGGAGCAAACGCACTTACCATAGTACACGGAGCGCCCCACAAACCTGGTACCATATATGCAGCCAGCGAGAGGGAAGCAGCAGCTACTATAGTGTGCATTATATAGAATAGCGGACTACCCTTCCTGTTCTTCACCATCTGCACCACAAGGTAAATACCCAGGGCTGCAAAAAGTAGAATCCAAAGTACGAAGAACAGTCTTCTGCTCAGCAGTCCCCAACCGTATGCAAGGTCTGCCACACTGAAGAACTTCAGTGAAAAAGCAATCTCCACTACTCCCAACACCTTCTTCACAGTCTCCATCCAACTTCCGCTCTTAGGCATCTGTTTCAGCCATCCGGGGAACATAGCGAATACAGAGAAAGGCAACGCCAGACCAATCGAAAAGCCCAGCATACCTACAGCAGGAGCAAACACACTACCACCGTCAGTAGCCAGTTCTACAAGCAGAAAACCGATGATAGGTCCGGTACACGAGAAACTCACCAGAGCCAGTGTGAAAGCCATCAGGAAGATAGCAACGAAACCCGTCGTCTTGCTTGCCTTGTCATCCACCGACGTAGTCCAACTTGCCGGCAGGGTAATCTCAAACAGTCCAACAAGACTCATTCCGAAGACCATCAGCATCGCAAAGAAGAATACATTGAACACGGCATTCGTTGCCAGACTGTTCAGCGCATTAGCTCCGAACAGACCCGTCACAATAAGTCCCAGTCCGACATATATGATGATAATCGACAGACCATATATCAGCGCATCCCTCACACCGCCTCCACGTTTGATGAAGAACGATACAGTCATTGGGATGATAGGCCACACACATGGAGTAGTCAGGGCAATCAGTCCACCAAGCAGTCCGAACAGGAACAGCAAGAATAACCCATTGTGCTCGTCGGTTCCCCCGGCAAGACTGTGCTCGTCGGTTCCCCTGGCAAAACTGTGCTCGTCGGTTCCCCCGACGAGACTTTCCTCAGCCTCCCCATACGAAAACTCCGATTTCATCGGTGGCATACAGCTCTGGTTATTACAAGCCGAATACTCCAGATAGCCCTCGATGCAGTAATTCTCATCTGTCAACTTTACCTCCTGTCGGAACTCAACACCCTTCTCGAAGTACTCCACATCCATCTCAAACACCTCGTCAAACTTCCTGACAGGTTCACCGATATACTTCAGCGCTCCTACCAGTTCAGCACCTTGCAGGCGTTCGATACTGACAGCCGTAGCCGTCGGACCGTTCTCAAGTTTCTCAGTTCCATACACGTGCCATCCCTCATCAATTTTCATGAGGAACACCAGTTCAACCTTGTCCTCAGCTACTTTTTCCAGTGAGGATTCGACCTTAACCGGCTCCATCATCTGTGCATACGTAGCACAGAAAGCCAGCATCGACAATATAAAAACACTTACTCTTTTCACTCCAGTGGAATTTTACTTTGTTGAATCACCTCGCGACTCGGCAAAATCGATGCAAGCATCGCTTTACTCTCACTGCTCGAGCGGAATCTCCGGATGCTGTACAGCCAGCTGCTCACCCTCCTTTGAGAGGTAGAACATATAGAGAATAACATCCTTGTCACCGAGGTTCTCACCGTGATGGATAGTATTTACCATCTCTACTACAGGTTCACCTTCGTGTACCACCTTCTTCTGTCCGTCCAGACCGATGATAGTCAGTTCGCCCTGTACCAGAATACCGTAGTTCATTACCGGATGGTGATGCCAACCCAGTTTCTTTCCTGCCGGGAACACATACTTCACAGCCACCAGTTCGGGACGTCCCTGGAAATAGTCAGGCAGTTCCACACCGTCCCAACTCTGACTTGTGCGGATGAGTTCTTCGCTCTGCACTTCCTTAGCTGCAGCGCACTCTTCCTTTTGCAAACTGTCTTCGCATTGCTCCTGCTGTGCGCATGCCGAACCCTTCGGACAATTACAACAACAAGAAGTCAACACACCTGTGCCGCTGATTACAAGGGTAGCGGCAAGCATCCAATTCATAATTCTTTTCATAATCATTTGGTATTTAAAATATGTTTAATGCATTTCCGTGCGAAGGTAGCACATATTCTCCAAAGAGCAACAAAACAGTGTTCCATTTTTTGATGTAACCGTCAAGGCATCAATTTCGATTCCGCCCATGATGAACATATCTATTCCTTCATCTTCTTTGCCACCCACAGCACCCACTCGTCGATATTGTCTGTAAGTTGCTTGGGGTAGTCAAGCGGAATGATGACATCGGGTTTGTAACCAGGATTCCTCAGGCGGCATTGTTTCTCGAAGGTATCATCGACCGTTGTGGGATAGCGCATTGTGATGTTACTGTGGGGCAGACGAACCTCGTGGCAGTTGCCAGTCTGCTCGCATCCCAGCGTGTTGTCGCGGCCATATACTTTCGCATGGGTCTTCGAGTGGTTGTGTACGAAGCGAACGGGAGTCTCAGCGGCGCTGGCACTATAGGCATCGATGATGATGGCTCCATTACGCACCATCGGCTTCATCTCGCCACCCTTGCGGAAGCTGATCCAAATGATGAGACTACCATCCTCAGCTACTTTTGACTCCTCCAAAACGCAGTCGAAGAAATTGCCTGGCGCTGACTCGCAGGCCATAGCCAACCGCTTATCGTTCTCAGCACTCACACGATAGAAATAATCCTCGTCAATCATCGAGCCACTGTCGCACATGAATTTGGTAAAAATCAGGCTGATATCGTCGCTGCCGCCACCGTTGCCGCGAAGGTCGAGGATGAGGTATTTACAGCCCGACTGAAGGAACTCCGCGGCTTTCTTCTCAACCCACTCCTCTGTAGGCACATCGCCACTACTCGAAGGCAGGCGCAAAAGATAGGTCTCTTTATCCACCAAGCAGGCCACTGGCTCTGGCGCATAGTTACCTATAAGTTTACGATAGTCGGGGTGACACTCCTGTTGGAGTGCCCAGAAGGCGTAAGCCGAGCAGTTGGTGTGGCGGTCGAAGTTCTTATAGAACCAGAAGGTGTAGTGGGCAACGGCCTCGTCAGCAGACTTCTTGCCGCTCATAAGCTCTTCCAAGTATGTATCTCTCATCGCCTTGTATTCAGCCTCGAAGCCGCACTTCATCAGCACAGGGAAAATGGCGTTGTTCTTCTCGTTCACATCGACGGCATAGTTGTAGGTCTCGTAGGCCTTGCGGATGGAATCGGGCTGAACGCCATATCGTTTCTCGAACTCATCGTTCATGTAGCGCGAGAGGTTCTTCGTCATCGGAGCCTGACTGCCGCCAAACACCTGTTGGAAGTTCTCGGGCAAACCGCAACGGTCCCAAACAGAGACAACCGGACGGCCATCGTCGTCAAACATGGTCATCGAAATGGTCTCATAGTCAATCCAATTGATGAGATAGGTGCTCTCCTTCGTATCAACCGCATTGTTGCTCAGATACTTACAGGGAGCATAGTGACACGATATGTTGGCATTAGGAAACTTCTCATTGGCAGTAAAGGATACCGTTCCGTTGTTGCCAAAGATGATGTACTGGTTTTTCTCAGAACGGTTGATCCAGTATTGGGTAGTGGCGATATTATCCTTCTGCCAACCGCGCAACTTCCATGCTCCTTGCAAACGATTCTCCTTCTTCAGGTTCTTCATTGTCAGCACGTTGAGTGCTCGCTGAATCCTGTCGGTAGAGTCCTTCACCAACTCATAGACCTCGTCGATATTGGTGTTGCTGGGGAAGAGATGCTCGTTGAAGGCGCCGCGGTCGTTGAACCAACGCAGGGTGAAGGTGCTGTCGGAGGTGCTGATAATCTGTATGCCCTTATTCTCCGTCTTCGAGAGCTCGCCCGTAAGATGTAGCGGCTTGCCGTCAGGATTGGAAATGCTGAAGTCGAAGGGAGTGTTTATGAATGGAGACGGGCCGTAACTGAACATGAGCGTAACATCATCCAAACAATATTTATATTGTCTGTATGGAGCCTCCAGATGCTTTCCGTCCTGATGGATTATCTCCGTCAGTTTGTACAACCCTTTGGGATTGGATGGTTGGGCGGCCATACCCGTCGTTAAGATTGTAGCCACCATCATCATTAATATCGTTACTTTCAAATTTATTCCATGATTAAAATTCGACCTGCAAAGGTAGCAACTATTCTCCAAAGAACAACAAAACGGGGTGGCATTTTTTGAGAACAGCATTGCAACATGTTTTTTGATTACGCAAAATCAGAGCATATTATGAAAATATGAAAAGTTTTTGAAGCTTATATAAAAAAAGTGCATATCTTTGCGCCCGATTTGGTTTCGGCACATCGGAAGATGCCTGCGAACTAAGAGGGAACGCAGTGAGAATCTGCGACATTACCTGATGCTGTATGTCCTTATTTAAGGTCGATGCAAGGCAAAGCCACTGGGCACTGGAGCCTGGGAAGGCGCATCGGAGAGGACGAGTCAGAAGACCTGCCAGATGAAACAAAGAAGTCGCCTCAGGATTAAGGGGATGGAATTAAGACGTACATACATATCCGTTATGCTCTGTGGGTCGCTGACTACAGCTGCACAGAGTCAGGAAGTCGCCGACAGCATCGTGTTGGAGGATATTGCCGTGTGGGGCAGTAGCAACCGGCACGAGATAGTACCGAGTCAGCAGCTTTCAGGCAAGCAACTGGAGACTCTGAGCAATCTGTCGGTAGCCGATGCCGTGCGCTATTTCTCGGGTGTGCAGATGAAGGATTATGGTGGTGTCGGCGGACTGAAGACCGTGGATGTGCGCAGTATGGGTACAAACCATCTGGGTGTGTTCTACGACGGTGTGCAGTTGGATAATGCACAGAACGGACAGGTGGACTTGGGAAAATTCTCGATGGACGATGTGGAGAGCATATCGCTGTATAACGGACAAAAGAGCGACATCCTGCAGTCGGCAAAGGATTTTGCCGCATCGGGAAGTATCTATATCCGTACCCGTCGTCCGAGGTTTACGGGCGGCAAGCGCACCAACATACTGGGCAGTCTGAAAGTGGGTTCGTTCGGTGTGGTGTCACCCTACGTACGCTGGGAACAGAAATGGTCCGACCGCATTTCAAGCGCCCTGAGTGCGGAATACCTGAATGCAAACGGCAGGTATAAGTTCCGCTACCGCAAGGTACTGAAAAACGGCGAAACGGCTTGGGACACTACGGCAGTACGTGAGAACGGCGACGTGAAGTCGTTCCGTGCCGAAGGTGGACTGTTCGGCAGACTGGACGAAGGACACTGGAACGCCAAACTGTATTACTACGACTCGAACAAGGGTATTCCGGGTGCTATCGTGAACAACGTGTGGAAGAACAGTCAGAGGCAGTGGGACCGCAATTTCTTCGTTCAGGGCAACCTGAAGAAGGTGTGGGGCAGGTACGAACTGATGGTAAACGGAAAGTATGCCATCGATTATCTGCACTATCTCAATCCGGACACTACAAGTCTTTACATAGATAACGAGTTCACACAGAATGAGGCTTACCTGTCGGTGGCTAACCACTATGCCGTTACGGACAACTGGGATGTAGCCGTGAGTGCTGATTATCAGTATAATACCCTGTCGGCAGACCTTACCGACTTTGTCTATCCGAAACGTCACACTCTGATGTACGTGGCTGCAACCACCTGTGAATTCTGGCGAATCCGTGTGATGGGCAGTCTGCTGGGTACTTACGTAAGTGAGAGAGGCAAAGACCTGAACGAGTTCTCCCCTGCCCTGTTCCTTTCGTTCTATCCGCTGAAATGCAAGGATTTCTGTGTGAGGGCTTTCTACAAGAAGGCATTCCGCATGCCTACGTTCAACGACCTGTACTATACCGACATAGGCAACATACGCTTGGAACCGGAATACGCACGTCAGTATAACGTCGGACTCTACTACAACCACAACTGGCAGCGGGGTTTCTTCCGTTCTTTAGAAACAAAAGTGGACGGTTATTTCAACAAGATTGACAATAAGATCGTAGCCATTCCGAAGGGCAGCGGACAGTACCGCTGGATGATGATGAACATCGGCGAGGTAAGAATCAAGGGTGTGGACGTAAGTGTGAAAACGGGCATGCAAGCTTGGAAGGACTGGACACTCAACCTCACACTGAACTACACATATCAGAAGGCACAGGACTACACCGACCCGAACGACCCCACTACATACCGCGGACAGATAGCCTACATCCCCTGGCACAGCGGTTCGGCTATCGCTAATCTGGGTTGGAAGTCCTGGACACTCAACTACTCATTCATCTACGTAGGAGAGCGTTACCACACCTCTGCAAACATACCTGCCAACTACGAACAGCCGTGGTACACTCACGATCTTTCACTGTCGAAGGATTTCACATTGAGGCGCACCCTTCTGTCCGTAACATTCGAGTGTAATAACGTACTGAACCAACAGTACGAAGTAATAACCAACTACCCCATGCCGGGTCGCAACTGGCGATGCATCGTAAAAGTGAAGATATGATGAGCTTTAAAAATAAAGGCGACCGTGTCGGTATGTCGACATGTCGGTATGTCGGTATGTCGATAATATGGGGCGCACTCCTCCTAGCCTCTTGCCGCAACGATGCTGAGGTGTTCGAACCGGAGGCTGAGCAGGCGGGACAACCGGAGAAGACGGAGAACATCGTGGGTTTCTACCTGCTCAATCAGGGGAATATGGGTAGCAACAAGGCTACACTCGACTACTACGACTACTCCACCGCTACATACAAACGGAATATATACGGAGAGGCGAATCCATCGGTTACTAAGGAACTGGGCGACGTAGGTAACGACCTCCAGACCTACGGCAACCGACTCTATGCCGTCATCAACTGTTCAAACAAGGTGGAGGTGATGGACCGCCAGACGGCACGACGCATCGGACAAGTGGACATACCCAACTGCCGCTATATTCAGTTTGACGAAGGCTATGCCTACGTTACGAGCTATGCCGGACCCGTACAGATTGACACGGAGTATAAGCAACTAGGCTACGTTGCAAAGGTGGATACAGCTACACTGAAGGTGGTGGCTACCTGTCTTGTAGGCTATCAGCCCGATGGAATCGCCATTGCCAACGGAAAGATATACGTAGCCAATTCGGGTGGATACATGAATCCGAACTACGAGAAGACGGTTTCAGTCATCAACCTCAGCACGTTCACCGAGGAGAAACGCATCGAGGTGGCAGTCAACCTGGGTCTGCTGAAACTCGATTCCCGCGGACAGCTGTGGGTGAGCAGTCGCGGCGACTATGCCGACATACATGCACGTCTGCATTGCATCGACCTCGCTTCCGAGACGGTCACCCACACTCTGGATGTAAGTGCAAGCAACTTCGACATCGTGGGCGACTCACTCTACTTCGTCGGTTCGCAGTACGACAAGAACACAAACAAATCCACTACTGCCTACGGTATCGTGAACGTAGCTGAACACCGTGTGGTGTCGGACAATTTCATCACCGACGGCACGGAGAAGAGCATCACAATGCCATACGGCATCAAGGTGAATCCCGAAACTCACGACATACTCGTTTCCGATGCGAAGAACTACGTCAATCCGGGCACTCTCTACTGCTTCGATAAGGACGGACATCAGAAGTGGAACGTGCGCACAGGCGACATACCTGCCGAGATCTGTTTCGTTACTACCGACGTGAACACGGGCGGCGGTGGCGGTGACGACCCTACGGGTCAGAGTCCGTACATAAGCCATGTGTTCGATTTCATGCCCGCTCCGGGACAGTTCGTCAACATCATGCCGCTCTATGAGGACGGCGACGACAGCGAGACAATGAGGCAGAAGACAGAGAACTGCATCGCCGGTCATAATCAGGAGATGATAAGTCTCGGAGGATGGGGCGGATATGTAGTGTTCGGATTCGACCACCGCATCCCGAACGTACCGGGCGATTACGACTTGAAGATTCTGGGCAATGCGTTCTACTCCACTTCGGAGTTCCCGCTCTACGGAAGCAGCGAACCGGGTATCGTGATGGTAAGCATCGACAGCAACGGCAACGGACTGCCCGACGACGAGTGGTACGAACTGGCAGGAAGCGAATACCACAGCAGCGACACCAGGCACGGCTACAGCTGCACCTACACCCGTCCGGCTACGAATACCGACGTATCGTGGACCGACAACCAGGGTGGTTCGGGTAAGGTGAAGCACAACACATACCACACTCAGGAGTACTACCCCAAGTGGATAAGTGCCGATGAAATCACCTTCAATGGCAGTCGTCTCAAGGACAACGGAGCAAAGATAGGTACCACCTGCGTACTCTACCAGTACCCGTGGGGCTATGCCGACAACCATCCCAACAACTGGGACAAGAGCCGGTTCCCCGATACTACGGACGAGAATCTCATCCACGTCTCCGAGTTCAAGATCGACTGGGCAGTCGGTTCCGACGGCAATCCTGTCACCCTGCCCGGCATCGACTTCGTAAAGGTCTATACGGCGGTGAACCAGGACAACGGCACACTGGGTGAGGTAAGTACCGAAATCATCGATGCGTGGGACCTCCACATGCTCGATTCAGACGGAAACAAACGATGAAATCATTATTTATCTACATAATTATTAACCCTTTTAAATCAACAAAAGTATGAAGAAACTACTTTTCATGAGTGCGGCAGCCTTCTGCCTTTGCGCACTCTCAGTGACATTTACATCTTGTGGTAACGACGACGAAAAGACTAACCCCGAACCTCCATCAGGCGGTGGTGACACACCTGTGCCAGTTGAGAATCTTCAGCTCGTTTCCTTCGAGGGCAACTACTTCACAGCTCTCATCGACAATCCTCAGTATGGCGGTCCACAGCTCTATCCGCAAGACCCTGAAGCTCCGCTCTACACTTGGACTGACGAGATTACTACCCTCAGCAGCACCCTTACCGATGCATGGGGCGACAAGCAGTACTGGGGCGGTGGTATCACAATCAGCAACTACATCGATGCCGACCTTGCAAACGGCGATTCTGACCACCAGCTCGCTGTAACCACTTCAAACGGTTCGTCAAACTTTGCCGTAGTCAACGGTACTTCCTACATGACTCTGAAGACTCCTAGGGTCATCAAGTCTATGGAAATCATGAACACCACCTACGCTCTGAATGTAATCAAGAACGGAAACGCTTATGCTCAGGCTCTTACCGAACCAGGTACTTACTTCGAAGTTCAGGTTACAGGTTACAAGGCAAAGCAGCAGACAGCTACGCTGAAATTCGACCTCGCTCGCGACGGCGTTGCAGTTGAAGCATGGAAGACTATTGACATGACCTCTCTCAACGAAGTTGACAGCGTAGTATTCGAATTCTTCGGCAGCGACTCAGGCGACTATGGTCTCAACACTCCTGCTTACTTCGCTCTTGACAACGTAGTAATCAAGCAGTAAATAAAGTGAAAAACCTCTCTTTTTTAAATATCATTTTATTGTTGGCACTCGCCATCTCCACCTCGTGTGGAGGTGGCAGTGCATCCTCTTCTGCCGAAGGCGAGGAGATACCTCTCCGCTATGCCGAACTGCTGAAGATGAGCCAGTGCGACGGATACGTATATGTACAGGTACTCAATCCCTGGGATTCCACATCCGTCCTCCATTCCTACGTACTGGTTGACAAGACGGCTCCCCTGCCGTCGTCCAGACCCAAGGGCGACATCATACGCATTCCACTCACGAACAGCGTAGTCTATTCGCTCGTACATTGCGCACTCATCGATGAAATCGGTGCTTACGAACAGATAAAAGGAGTCTGCGACCTCCGTTACATCACGATGGATAAGGTACAGGCAGATGCCCGCAGCGGTAAGATACGCAATCTGGGCGAGGGTCTCAATCCCAACATCGAGGACGTCATCGACATGTCACCCGATGCCATACTCCTCTCCCCCTTCCAGAACTCAGGAGGCTACGGTCGTCTGAGCAAACTCGGCATCCCCATCGTAGAGTGTGCCGACTACATGGAGACCTCCGCACTGGGACGCGCCGAATGGATACGTTTCTTCGGACTCCTCTACGGACGTCAGCAGGAGTGCGACAGCATATTCCGCGAAGTGAGCGACCGTTACGAGTCACTGAAGACCCTGGCTGCCACCGCCCGTCGCCATCCTTCCGTCATCACCGACCTGAAATACGGTTCCACATGGTACGTTCCCGGAGGGAAAAGTACCACAGGCATGTTGCTTGCCGATGCAGCAGCCGACTACATCTATAAAGACAACGAATCGAACGGCAGTCTGGCACTCGCACCCGAAGTAGTCTTCGAACGTGCCATCGATGCCGAGATATGGATGATACGCTACACACAAGCCGTATCCAAGACCTACGACGATATAGCAAAGGAATACGCCAGCTATACCCGTATGAAAGCATTCGAAAACAAAAACATCTACTCCTGCAACACCGAACTGGTACCCTTCTACTCCGAAGTACCCTTCCATCCCGACCGCTTGCTGGAGGACTACATAAAAATCCTGCATCCCGAACTCCTACCCGACTACCAACTGAAATACTATGAAAGAATTGAAAAATAACAGTCTTCTCTTCCTTCTTCCCTCTTCCCTCTTACTTCTTTTCCTCCTCAACCTCTTCTACGGAACGGTGAGCATTCCGGCATCCGAAGTCCTGAATGCCCTGCTCGGCAATGAAGTATCGAAGACCTCATGGCGATATATCGTCATGGAATCACGCCTGCCCAGTGCCGTGACAGCAATGCTCTGCGGAGCATCACTCGCAGCTAGCGGACTGATGCTTCAGACCACCTTCCGCAACCCCCTTGCAGGTCCGTCCATTCTCGGTATCACCAACGGAGCATCACTCGGCGTAGGTATCGTCATGCTCCTACTCGGAGGCACACTCCAGACCACCATCCTCGGTGCCGACATCCAGTTCGGAGGCATCATGGCAGTCATCGTAGCCGCCTTCCTCGGAGCCATCCTCATCATGGGCATCCTCCTGCTGCTCTCCACCATAGTCCGCAACAACCTCATGCTGCTCATCGTCGGCATCATGGTAGGCTACCTCACCTCGTCAGTCATCGCCCTGCTGAACATCTTCGCCACAAGCGACAACCTCTTCTCCTACGTAGTATGGAGCATGGGAAGCTTCTCCGGAGTCACCCTCGAACAACTCCCCTACTTCGTCCTGCCCTCCGTCGGCGGACTCCTCCTCGCACTCTTCATGATAAAACCCCTCAACGCCCTCCTCTTGGGCGAGGAATACGCACAGAACCTCGGATTCAGCATCAATCAGGTGCGCACACTCCTGCTCTGTTCCACCGGACTCCTAACCGCCATTTCAACGGCATTTTGCGGACCCGTAGCATTCATCGGACTTGCCACACCCCACATCGCACGACTCCTCTGCCGTAACGACAACCACAAACGCCTCCTGCCCACCACCATCGTGATAGGTGGCGCCATCGCCCTCCTCTGCAACATCCTCTGCATGCTACCACAGGAAACCATCCTTCCGCTCAACGCCATCACCCCCATCATCGGCACCCCCGTCATCCTCTACGTCATCCTCAGCCGGAGAAAATAAAAAAGCAGCACCTCAAGATGCTGCTTTCTTAGTTTGGGCGCCCTAAATCTGATTCCTGATGAAATCAAATATCGCTTCAATGGCAATATCCCGTTTCATCTTCCTCTTGCCTTGTGTCGCCACAGCAATCACCTTGGCAAGAAGTAGCGACAGCGCCACAATCGTAATACTCATATTCTTCGGCAGGTAGCATACCAGCTCCTCCGCCTTCTTTGCTGCCACCTTGTAAATCGACCGCAAAGCCAATTCTCGTAAATCCATAATTGTCAATTTGGGACCCTCCCAACCTCCCTTAAAGGGAGGGGCTTGGGTCATTGTTATTAATATTTAGTTTGTTATCTCTCGCTAACCTCTCAACTCCTAACTCCTAACTGACCTCCCCCTTTAAGGGGGAACGAGAGGGTCGCTCTATTCTTCCTCCCACTCCTCTTCGTCCTCTGTTTCAAAGAAACTCTCTCCGCGGATGTCGCGAATATCCCATTTCACGTTGAGAAGGTACTCCCGATTGCCATCCAGACTGCGGCACATATCGTTCCATTGCTCCTTCGGGCGTCGCGACATATAGTACAGGCACGGCTTGCGGTACGTGATAGGTTCCTCATCCTCCTTCATCGCCACAGCCAGCGGCTTGCGATGAAACAGCGGCACAGGCATATACCGCGTACCCTCATGCTTATACCTCAGTTTATACTCGCCAGCGAACCGTTCCGGCACTCCGCGATACGTGAACTTCACGTTCTTACTCAGCGCCACCTGGCATATCCTTTTCTCTCTCTCGCCGACCACCTGTGTCAGCGTTCCAATGAACACATCTGCGTATTCTGTTGTAAATGTAAGTTTAATCATTTTTTAATTGGCTTTTAATTGGGAGTTAAAGTTGAAGTTAAAATGGAAGTTAATTCACTTCGTGTTCTTCCTCCTTGCAAAGCATAACTTAAGCGAGCTTAATCTCTGCGTTTGCTTCGTTCGTCAGTTCACTACGTTCGTGGACAATACAGAAACGTCCATTTTTACTTCCATGAGCGAAGCGAAGTAACTTCCCCTTTTTACTTCCTTTTTTACTTCCTATAAATTTTTGACAAATGACCAAATGACCAAATGACCACTTTGACCACTACACATAAACCTTCCTATAACGCCCATCCTCCGTCTGAATCACCAAACCTTGCTTGCGCCAGTTTTTCAGCATCTGCCTTACGGTGTTATGGTTCACACCTGCGCCTTTGATGGCTACCGAGTGCTGCATGGCTTGTTCGAAGGTGAACTGAGGGTCCAGCCGTTCGTAGATAGTGTCGTTCTTGCCGCACTTCTGTCGCTCGCAACCGGGAGAACCAACATAGTCGCGACTGTTGAAAGCTGCCTCTATACGGTTACGGAAGAAGTGGAGGGCGTTCTCCAAGAGTGAGTCAGCTATCACGTCATAAGCAGCCAGCAGCTGCGGTGTCTGTGTCTTCAAAAGCTGCTCTTTCCACAGATTTGGATTCTGCTTCAGCTGCGTCTCCGCGCCGTTCAGTCCGTGTTTCTGGATAAGCTGCTCACACACCTTGCAGAGCATCAGGCAGCACGTCATGCGCTGTGCCGTCACGCAGACACGCATACGCTGACGGGCACGTACCTTATCGTCGTTCTTCATCGTCTCGATGCGGATACGCTCTACCCACTCACGACCTTTCGCTTCGAGTTTCGGCAGCACCACCTCACCTTGCATCAGCGGCAACAGATGAGCCACCTGTTGAATGCGCTCCGTCTGCCTCGATGTCAGCACATATGGCTTCTCCTCCAAGGGTGCAAAGGTATTGTCGGGTGTACGTGCCACAGCAATACGGCTCTGAAAACCATCCGTATAGTTTGACACCACGCGATACAGTGCATCCGGCGTTCCACACATCGTCACATTCCACAGCAGATGCTCTATATGCACGTTCACAGCATCGGCACTTCTGGCCTCGCGGTCGAACCTCGAACCGTCGTAGCTTTGGCGTAGCATTTGGCGTAGCATCACCGAAAAATCGCTCAGCGTAGATTTCCATTTCTGCGCTACAGTATCCGCTTCAGGCGTGAATGAGAAAGCATGCTTACCCTCAGTATTCGACAGGCGCTCCGCCAGATTAGCTACAGTATTGTTCAGCGTAAGACATCTTACAGGCAGCTTCGGTTCTTCGGGTTGCTCCTTCTTGTTCTTTGCCGCCCGTTTCTTGGCACGCCACTCGTCCTCCTGCATCTGGTACATCTTGTCCAATGCCTGCACCTCGCTCATCCATGCATCCACCACGGGGTCGATGTCGCCCTTGCCCGAGGCAAAATCACCAGCGATGTAAGCAATCAGGTTCAGCCCCTTCTTACGACCGTGAACATCGAGCACCACACCTGTCGCCAATGCTCCAATGCAGGGACATATAGCAGTCACC
>CACYGK010000014.1 GCA_902774005.1 uncultured Bacteroidales bacterium
CGGAAAAGGCTATCAGCTTCCGAACCAGAGTTTTGAGAACTGGCATCAGTCTTCGGGTACTTATGTTGAGCCCAACGGCTGGCACTCTTTCGAGAGCGCTACAGGTAGCATGGCTTCTATGGCAGGTCATCATATCAAAGCATCGGAAGATGCTCATTCAGGTGATTATAGCGCACTCGTTTTCTCTACCAGTATCTTTGGTGTCATCGCTAACGGTACGATGACTACCGGTCGTCTGAATGCAGGAAGCATGAGTGCTGCAGATGTTGTTAATCATGCTTATGCAGACGTGAGCAATACAGACGTTGACGGCAACGGTGATCCTTTCTACGCACCTATGTATTCTCGTCCTGACTCACTTGTGCTCTGGGTAAAATTCAAACAGGGCAAAGCAAACGCCGATTATCCATATGCCACAGTCAGTGCTGTGATTACTGATGGCTCATACTATCAGGACCCGGAAGACAAGGAATACAACAATGTAGTGGCAAGGGCAAAGAACAATACGATAGCTCAGACTAACGGCGAATGGGTACGTCTGTCGATGCCTTTCGAATATATGGATAATGACGTTGATCCAGCTGCTATTCTCATCACCGCATCTACAAATGCTACTCCAGGTAAAGGAAGCGGAGGTGACCAACTGTTTGTGGATGACATGACTTCACTGAAAGTGAACGGAGAGAGTGTTCCTGACTTTGACAGCGATATCTACGACTATGAGATTGAAGTGGAGGAGGATGTGACTTCTGAAAACGTAGAGGTTGTTGCCGACGGAAAAACAGCACTTGTCAGGACACAGGTAGAAGACAAGGAGAACGGTCAGGAAATCACAGTCACCGTATATAGCGGTGATATGAGTCAGTCGAGCACCTACACTGTAAAGACGTCACTAACCACACGAAACCTTTCGGTGCCATCTACAATCTGAGCGGTCAGCGCGTACTGACACCTACCAGAGGTTTCTACATTGCCGACGGTGTGAAATTCTATGTGAATAATTAGTCAATAAAAATATATAAAGAAAAGGGCGGTTCCACTGATGCGGAACCGCCCTTTTTCGTTGATGACATTATTTATATTTATACCCAGCCGAGGGCAGAAGCACCGAGTACGGCTGCGTTCTTGTTCATCAGACTGCTTATGACGAATTTGGCTTTGTTGCGGAAAAGAGGCATCACATTCTTTTTGTATGCTTCCTCAACTGGTTTCATTATGAGATCGCCAGATTTGCAAAGTCCACCGAAGAAAACAAAGGCTTCCGGACTGGCAAAGGCTGTGAAATCAGCACATGCCCATCCTAGTATGGTACCTGTGAACTTAAATATCTCTTTTGCGATTTCATCGCCTTCTAAGGCTGCATTATAGACATCGAGAGACTCGATTTTATCGGCAGGTTTGTTGCGCAGACTCGAAGGACGTGTGGTCTTCTGAAGAAATTCTCGTGCTGTGCGTGCGACACCTGTAGCAGAACAGTAGGTCTCAAGGCAGCCACGCAGTCCACAACCACATTGTCGGGCATCATCGGAACGGTCCATACAGATGTGTCCCAATTCACCGGCAAAGCCATCGTGCCCATATACAAGTTCGCCATTAACGATGATGCCTGCACCGACACCTGTGCCGAGGGTGAGCATGATAAAGTTCTTCATTCCTTTGGCTACGCCGTAGAGCTTTTCGCCCATTGCTGCTGCATTGGCACCAGTTCGCGGATGAACATCTCAGCAAGTGGTACGATACCGTTGTGTGCCCATTTGATATTGGGTGCGAATTCAATGGTACCAGAGTAGTAGTTCGCATTCGGTGCGCCGATTCCGATACCTTGAATATTGTCGATTCCACCGATAGGTTTAGTTATTTTATTAATACATTCTACACCAGCATTTACGAATTCTGCTGCACTGTTGTATTGACTTGTTTTGATACTGCCTTCCTGGACGATGTTTCCTGCAGCATCAACAATTCCGAACACTGTGTTTGTTCCTCCCAGATCAACTCCGATTACGTATGGTTTCATGTCTTTTTATGTGTTATAATGTAATTTATTTGTCAGAACTGCTGCAAAGTTAAAGTTATTCTTTTTTATAACAAATAAAATCCGTAATTTTGCAGCGTTTTAGTATAAAAGGTAATGATAAGTATTCTCTGTATACTACTTTTAAAATCAACTATCCTCACCGGTCATGAGTTTTTCGGACTGGATTTCTACAGTACTTTCCAGGAGTGGATGCAGCAGGTAGGCATCTTGGATGAGGTGATGAAGGGTTTCATCATCGGTATTATCGTTTCGGCTCCGATGGGTCCTGTTGGTATTCTGACTGTGCAGCGAACGCTGAACAAAGGACGCAGGGAAGGACTGGCAACGGGAATAGGTGCGGCAGGAAGTGACTTCCTGTATGCTATCATTACGGGTTACGGTATGTCGTTCGTAGTGGATATCATCGAGAATCCTGCCATTGCGCTTCTTATCAAGATTGTTGGTAGTATACTTCTTTTCGGATTTGGTGTGTATACGTTCCGTTCGATGCCGAATAATAAGAAGATTGTAGATAATATTCCGACACCGACAGAAGCAAACGACATACGTTCGTTCGTAATTTCGGGTTTTGCCGTAACGGTGAGCAATCCGCTCATCATCTTCATGTTTCTGGCTTTGTTTGGTCAGTTCACGTTCATCTTGACTGACAACCTTATACCGCAGATTATGGGTTACCTTGCAATTATCGGAGGTGCGCTGTTCTGGTGGTTTTGTCTGACTTGGTTGATTGACAAGGTGAGGGCACGCTTCACTACGAAGGTGCTCTGGTGGATTAACCGAATTATCGGTACTATCGTGATGGTAGTCAGTGGACTGATGATTGTATATACGGTGACAGGACACGCGATACCGTTTAGACTTTGATTTTAAGAAGATGTATATATCTGAGCAATTAAGAAAGAAGAATATAGCCGAATACCTGCTGTATATGTGGCAGGTAGAGGATGTGATACGTGCTTACCGACTTGATATTGATGAGATTTCGGAAAAATATATTCCGCGTTTCCAGTTGGAACCGGAGAAGGCAGTGGAACTGATTAACTGGTACGAGAATCTCATCACGATGATGTATGATGAGGGAGTAGAGGAGAGCGGACATTTGCAGATAAACCGTAATGTGGTGATTCTGCTGAACGATCTTCACATGCAGTTGCTTAAGTCGCCCAAGTACCCGTTCTATTCGGCACAGTATTACAAGGCGCTACCGTTCATCGTTGAACTGCGACAGGCAAAGAAGAATAAGGGCGAAGGGGAGAAGAGTGAGATTGAAACTTGTTTCGATGCCCTGTATCTGGTGATGCTTATGAGGGCACAGAAGAAAGAGGTGGCAGCAGAAACGGCTACGGCAATCGATAACATATCGAAGTTGCTTGCTATGCTTTCGGAATATTACAAACAGGACAAAAACAACGAATTGGAACTATGAACATACTTATTACAGGCTGTAACGGTCAGTTGGGTAATGAGATGCAGTTACTTGCAAAGCAGAATCCGCAACACAGGTATTTTCTGACTGATGTGGTGATACCGGAGGGTGTGAACGCGACGGTTCTGGACATCACGAAGAAGGACGATGTGGAGGGTTTTGTAGAGAAGAACGACATAGACTGTATCGTCAATTGTGCTGCGTTTACTGCCGTGGATAAGGCTGAGGAGGCAACCGAACTGTGCCGATTGCTTAATAGCGATGCTCCGGGAATACTTGCCGAGGCTGTAGGAAAGCGCGGAGGTTGCATGATTCAGATAAGTACTGATTATGTGTTCGACGGAACGAATCATATACCTTATACTGAGGATGCTCCGACTTGTCCGAACTCCGTTTACGGTTCGACGAAGTTGGACGGAGAGAAGGCTGTCGTGGCTGCATGTAAGAATTATATGATTATTCGAACGGCTTGGCTGTACTCTACGTTCGGCAATAACTTCGTGAAGACGATGATTCGTCTCGGAAAAGAAAAACGGTCGCTCGGTGTCATCTTTGATCAGGTGGGTACTCCGACCTATGCACGTGACCTCGCAGTCGCTATCATGACTGCCATAAACAAGGGTGTGGTTCCTGGAATTTACCATTTCTCTGACGAGGGTGTGACATCATGGTACGACTTTACAAAGACTATACATCGTATTGCTGGTATCACGACATGTGACGTCAGACCTTTGCATACGAGCGAATATCCGACTCCTGCTGCCCGTCCGCATTTCAGTGTGCTGGACAAGACGAAGATAAAACAGACGTACGGAATAGAAATCCCTTATTGGGAAGATAGTTTGAGAGAATGCGTTGAAAAATTGAAAGATTGAAAATTTGAAAAGATGAAAGATACTGCTATATTATTGTTTCACTGCCCTGACAGACTGGGTATCGTGACAGAGATTACTAAGTTTATTACTGATAATAACGGAAACATTGTGTATCTTGACCAGTATGTGGACAAGATAGACCATATGTTTTTCATGCGTGTGGAATGGGAACTGGAGAACTTCCTGATTCCTTCGGATAAGATTTCGGAGTATTTCGAAACATTGTATTGCAAGCGTTTCGACATCAGTTTCCATTTGTACTTCGGCAATATGAAGCCAAGGATGGCAATATTCGTCAGCAAAATGTCGCATTGTCTGTATGATTTGCTGGCACGTTACAAGGCTGGTGAACTGAATGTCGAGATTCCATGTATTATCAGTAACCACGAGGATTTGCGATATGTGGCTGAACAGTTTGACATACCTTATTATATGTGGAGCATAAACAAGGACTGGTCGAACAAGCAGGAGGTAGAGGCTGCCGAGATGCAGACTCTGAAAGACTTGAAGGTTAACTTCATAGTTCTTGCACGTTATATGCAGATTATCAGTGATGAGATGATTGCATCTTATCCGAATAGGATAATAAACATACACCACTCATTCCTGCCTGCATTCGTAGGTGCTAAACCATACCATCAGGCTTACCAGAGAGGTGTGAAGATTATCGGTGCAACGAGTCATTACGTAACGGCAGAACTGGATGCAGGTCCTATCATCGAACAGGATGTAGTTCGCATTACACATAAGGATACTCCTGAGAGTCTTGTACTGAAAGGTAAGGACCTGGAGAAGATTGTGCTTTCACGTGCCGTAGAGAAACACATAGACCGTAAGGTTCTGACATACAAGAACAAGACAATTATTTTCAGTTAAATACAATAAAGGGAAAAAAGATATGCAGGATATTAGAAACATTGCAATCATTGCTCACGTTGACCACGGAAAGACTACCCTTGTCGACAAGATGCTGCTGGCAGGTAATCTTTTCAGAGATAACCAGCAGACGGGTGATCTGATACTCGACAATAACGAGTTGGAACGTGAACGTGGTATAACGATTCTTTCGAAGAATGTATCAATCAACTATAAGGGTACAAAGATAAATGTGATTGACACTCCGGGACACTCCGACTTCGGAGGAGAAGTGGAACGAGTACTGAATATGGCAGACGGCTGTATCCTGCTGGTAGATGCCTTCGAAGGTCCGATGCCTCAGACACGTTTCGTACTTCAGAAAGCTTTGGAGATAGGTCTGAAACCCGTAGTTGTCGTCAACAAGGTGGATAAGCCTAACTGTCGTCCCGAGGAGGTATATGAGATGGTGTTTGACCTGATGTGTGCCCTAAATGCTACGGAAGACCAGCTTGACTTCCCCGTAGTGTACGGTTCGGCAAAGCAGGGATGGATGGGTCCGGATTTCAAGACTCCTACCAATGACATCACTTATCTGCTCGACGTGATTCTGAAAACTATACCTGCACCTGAACAGTTGGAGGGAACTCCACAGATGCTTATCACTTCGCTCGATTACTCGACTTATACCGGTCGTATAGCTGTGGGAAGGGTGCACAGAGGTACTCTCAGTGCAGGACAGAACATAACGATTGTACACCGAAACGGTACGTCGGAAAAGACAAAGATTAAGGAGATACACACGTTCGAAGGTATGGGACACCGCAGTGCGGAGTCCGTATCCTCGGGTGATATATGTGCCATCATCGGTTTGTCGAACTTTGAGATCGGTGATACAATCTGTGACTTTGAACAACCGGAGGCTCTGCCTACAATCAGTATCGACGAACCAACGATGTCAATGCTGTTCACGATAAACAACTCACCGTTTTTCGGTAAGGAAGGTAAGTTCTGCACCAGCCGCCATATTGGTGAGCGTCTGCAGAAAGAACTGGAAAAGAACCTCGCCCTGCGTGTGGAGAATAAAGAGGGAACTACGGACCAGTGGATTGTAAGTGGTCGTGGTGTGCTACATCTCTCTGTACTTATCGAGACGATGCGTCGCGAGGGTTACGAACTTCAAGTAGGACAGCCACAGGTTATATATCGTGAAGTGAACGGTGTGCATTGCGAACCAATCGAGGAACTGACCATCAATGTGCCAGAGGAGTTTGCAAGTAAGATGATTGATATGGTGACCCGTCGTAAGGGTGAGATGATAAGTATGGAGGCTGGTGACGAACGCGTGAACCTGGAATTTGAGATTCCTTCACGTGGTATCATCGGTCTGCGTACAAATGTTCTTACAGCCAGTCAGGGTGAGGCTATCATGGCTCACCGTTTCAAGAACTACCAGCCGTTCAAGGGTGAGATGACACGTCGTACTAATGGTTCGATGATAGCTATGGATTCGGGTACCGCATTTGCTTATGCCATTGACCACCTGCAGGATAGAGGTAAGTTCTTTATCTCTCCGCAGACTCAGGTGTATGCAGGTCAGGTAGTTGGTGAACACGTACACGAGAACGACCTTGTGATTAACGTTACTAAGGCTAAGCAGTTAACTAACGTACGTGCTTCGGGTACTGACGAGAAGGCTCATATCATTCCACCGGTAATCCTATCGCTTGAGGAGGCACTTGAATATATCAAGGCAGACGAGTATGTGGAGGTGACTCCGAAGTCGATGCGCATACGTAAGATCATACTCGACCATCTGGAGCGTAAACGTGCAAATAAATCAGAAGAATAAACTCTTATACTTTTTATTAATGTTTAATTCAAAATTTCAGTTTATGAAGAAATTTTTACTCGCAATCGCATTGGTTGCGTCTGCTATGACAGCAAACGCTGAGCAGGCACTGAAGTTGGGTAATTTCACAGACAACTGGTACATTGGTATCGGTGGTGGTGCAGCTACTTCGCTGCGTTTCAAGGAGATTTTCCCAATCAACTCAACTGCTACCATCTTCCTGGGTAAGCAGGTAACTCCTGTTGTAGGACTTGAACTTGAAGGAACAGCTTGGTTCGGTTCAAATGCTTACGACCCTGACACAAAGTCGAGCTATCGTTTCAATCAGACTGCTGACGGCTCTTACAAGACTATCGTTCGTGGAAGTTATGTAGGTGTTAACGGTACATTTAACCTCACAAACCTCTTCGCAGGTTATCAGGGTGCTCCTCGCACTTTCGAGGTAGGTGCAGTTCTTGGTGTTGGTTGGATTCACACTTATGCTCCTGGTAAACCATTCAAGCAGGGTAACAAGGCTGGCTTCAAGACTGGTCTTGACTTCCTCTTCAACCTTGGTGAGGCTAAGGCTCACACAATCCGTATCCAGCCAGCTGTTGACTGGGATACTCAGTGGGGTGGTGAAACTGGTGCACAGAAGTTCCCACTTCGTTCAAAGTTCGCTCAGCTTCACATCACTGCTGCTTATGTTTACCACTTCGGTAACTCTAACGGTACTCACCACATCACAGTATGTGACAAGAAGTACTCTCAGGATGAGCTCGACGGACGTCTGAACGCTCTCCGTGCTCAGGCAGATGCTGACCTTGCAGCAAAGGATAAGGCTCTTGCACAGCTGCAGGCTGAACTGGAAGCAGAAAAGGCTAAGGAAAAGACTGTCATCGTAAACGAGACAAAGGTTGAACAGACTCAGCTTGCTCCAGTTGTAATCTTCAAGGTTGGTAGAAGTACAATCGATGCATCACAGCAGCCATCTGTAGCAATGATTGCAACTTATATGAAGAATCACCCGACTGCTAAGGTTGCTATCAACGGTTATGCTTCACCGGAAGGTAATCCAGAACTCAACCAGAAGCTTTCTGATGCTCGTGCTAAGGCGGTTTACGATATGCTCGTTAAGACATACAAGATTTCTCCAGACCGTCTTTCTTACAAAGGACTCGGTGTAACAGACGAACTCTTCGACGAGAACGACTGGAACCGTGTTGCTACATTCATCGAAGAAAGCAAGTAATTCTAACGACATTTTATCTCCAAAATATCCCTCAGGCTCCAAGGCTTGGGGGATTTTTATTTTCCTTTGAGGTTACATCTGGCTTTTTTCTTACCTTTGCAACCATAAACCTATTTCTTTATGAAACAGTTTCTTTTTCTCATGTTGATTACACTCGCTTTTTCTGCCAAAGCAGAAGAGCGATGGGCTGAGATTATAACCAAGTCGGAAATGAAGAGATGTCCGCAGGTTTGTTATACCGATAGCAAGACAAAGTTGAAATGGAGTTATACAGGTGGACTGAAGGTGAGCGCCATGCTCGATGTGTATGAAGCTACTAAGGACGAGGGGATTAGAAGGTATGTAATGCAGTATGCTGATTCGTTTATTACTGCCGACGGCAATATCGTATCGTATAAGCTGACGGAGTATAATATAGATATGATAAACTCCGGAAAGTGTCTGTTCCAGTTTTACCGTCTCACGGACGAGGAACGTTTCAAGAAGGCTATATCTTTGCTCCGTTCACAGTTAGATACTCATCCAAGGAATGCCGACGGTGGTTTCTGGCACAAGAAGATATATCCCAATCAGGTATGGCTTGACGGAGTGTATATGGCAACACCTTTCCTTGCTGAATACACTGCGACGTTCGATGCCGATAACAAGGAGGCTTATGCCGATGTGGTGAATCAGATACTGATGGCTTCACGACATAATTACGACCCTAAGACCGGTTTGTTCCGTCATGCATGTGATGTGAGCAGGCAGATGGGGTGGGCTGACCCCGAGACAGGACAGTCGCAGCATTGCTGGGGACGTGCCTTGGGATGGTATATGATGGCAATTGTCGATGCCCTGCCTTTCATTCCTGAAGGAGTTGAAGGCAGAGACAGCATCCTCGTCATTTTGCAGACGATAGCGAATGGAATTGACAAGTACAAGGACAAGAAGACGGGACTGTGGTATCAGGTGATGGACGAACCTAATCGCAAGGGTAATTATCTTGAGAGTTCCTGTTCGGCAATGTTCATCTATTCGTTGCTGAAAGCTGTGAGACTGGGCTATCTGCCTAAGAAATACAAGGCTTTGGCTCAGCGCAGTTATAAGAGTTTTGTGAAGCATTTTATCTACTGGAGCGTTGAGCAGATAGAGGATGGGTCAACTGAGAATCTGGCTAATATCGGCAGTTGCTGTGCTGTTGCAGGTCTGAGTAAGGACCGTCCGGGTACGTTCGACTATTATATAAATGAGAAGAAACAGGATAACGACCCGAAGGTGGTGGGACCGTTCATCAGGGCTTCACTCGAAATGACTTATTAGACTATGGTTTTATATTGGATAATAATTGCAATTGTATTGGCTGAGTTTGCCTATAGCATCACACTCAGTATATTGAACAGGAAGGCAAGTCACCTGCCTATCCCAAAGCTTCTGAGTGGTATATACGATGAGGCTGAGTATCGGAAACAGCAGGCTTATTCAAGAGAGAATTCGCGATTCGGAGTTATCTCCAATATAGTGGACACTGCTCTGCTGCTGGGCCTATTTGCTTTTGGCGGATTCAGTTTGCTGGACGCATGGGCACGTGATGTCAGCGGTTCACCAATCGTAATAGCCCTTGTCTTTTATTTCCTGTTCTTTGTCTTGGACTGGATTGTAGGTTTGCCGTTTTCGATATACGGCACATTTCATATCGAAGCGAAATACGGATTCAACCGCACTACACCCCGACTGTTCGTTTTCGACACAATCAAAGGTTTCTTTGTGTCGGTTTTGATTTACGGTGTACTGCTGGGAGTAGTCGTGTGGATTTACGGACTTATGCCCGATTACTTCTGGATTGCGGCATGGGGTGTGGTATCAATACTTATGCTTATTCTGCAATATCTCTACAGCGATATAATCGTACCACTCTTCAATAAGCAGACTCCGCTTGTCGAGGGTGAACTGCGTACGGCAATCGAGAGTTTTGCAAAGAGGGTAGGGTTCAAGTTACAGAATATCTATGTTATCGACGGCAGTAAGCGCAGTTCGAAGGCAAATGCTTATTTCACGGGATTCGGTGCACGTAAGCGCATAGTCCTCTACGATACTTTGATGGAACAGCTTACAACTGATGAGATAGTAGCTGTACTTGCGCATGAGATAGGTCATTATAAGCATCGCCATATATTGAAAGATTTGACGTCGGCCCTGCTTCTGAACCTTGCCATGTTCTATCTGTTCAGTCTGGTAATCGACAGTTATGAAATAGCAGCTGCCGCAGGTTGCAGCGAACCGTCGTTCCATATCAATATGACGGTGTTTATGTTGCTTTTCACACCGATACAGATTATCACTTCGCTGATAAGCAATATCTTCTCACGTAAACATGAATGGGAGGCTGACGAGTTTGCATGTCAGCATGGCATGGCTGCCGCTTTGTGCAGTGCACTAAAAAAAATGTCGGCTAAGAGTCTGAGTAATCTTACTCCGCATCCTGTAGTTGTGTTTACACAGTATTCACATCCTACTCTTTTGCAGAGGGTGGAGCATTTTACTGCATCGTCGTCTGATACACCTCCATCAGTCTGTTAGCCAAAGTCGTGGGATGGAATGTAAACATCGCGTATTCCCTGCTGCCTTCAATCATACGCTTTCTGAATGAAGTGTCCTGCAGGGCTTTCTCCATCTTGTCTCTGATATCTTCCGGTTCGGACGGATTAGCAAGTAAGGAATAGGGACCGGCAGCTTCGGGCAGACAACTGACATTACTGGTGACTACGGGACATCCGCAGAGCATTGCCTCTACGACTGGAAGTCCGAAACCTTCGTAGAACGACGGATAGATGAAGAGTTGTGCGTTGGTATATAGTTGTTGCAGTTCATTTATCGTCAGACTACCCAACCACTTGAATCTGTCTTGTATTCCGTGCTGCTGAATATATGATTCGACAATCTGTTTGTATTCACCTCCGTTGCCGACAATGTAAAGTGGCAGGTCGAAGTCCTTGGGCAGCAGTTCCATCGCCTTGACTATTCCGAGCAGGTTCTTGCGCGAATTGACAGAGCCTACATACAACATGTACGGTTCGCATTCGGTCTTCGGAACAGGTGTATAGAAGAGTGGGGCAACAGGTTGGTAGACTACGTCAATCTTGCTTTCATCTACATCGTAGAAACGAATGATGTCATCTTTCGTACATTTGCTTATAGCAATGATGCGGTCGGCATTATTGACGGCATATCTCCATTTCAGGTCATACATATGACGGTCTGCCCAGTGGTACATGTCGGTAAACGTGCGGAATGCTACGTCGTGTATGGTCACTACGCTTCGTGCTCCGCTATGTCGGATGCCGACAGGCAGTTCGTTGCTCAGTCCGTGGAACAGGTCAACCTTGTCACGGTTTATGTGGGATGTAAGTTCGAATGTACGCCATAGACTTCCCCTGATGAGTCCTGTCGGTGTGACAGTCCTGCAGCTTTGTTTCTGCAAATAGGGAGCAGTTATGTCGTTGTGTTTTATCTTGGGTGTGTATAAGAAATAGTCATTCTCAGGGAATTCGTCCGTGAGAATGTCTATAGTGGTTCGGCTGTGGTTGCCTAATCCTGTGAAGTTGTTATATAAGCGTTTCGCGTCAAAGCCTATTCTCATTTCTGACCGTAGAGAATCGGGTTAGTACTTGGATCGTTATACATCTTCATCTGCTTGTACACCTTCATGTATTTGTTGCCTGCCTCGATGTCGGCAATAAGCTGGTCTATGGCAGTTGAGAGGTCTTTCTGCTGTTCCAGAAGTACATTAAGTTTCTTCTGACACAGCGCCTTGTGTGCTTCGTCGGCATCTTTCCGTTCCACCTGCTCTTTCATGTGGTATATCTTCAGAGCCAGGA
Organism: uncultured Bacteroidales bacterium; assembly: GCA_902774005.1. Lineage (GTDB taxonomy): Bacteria > Bacteroidota > Bacteroidia > Bacteroidales > Bacteroidaceae > Minthosoma. The sequence continues at coordinate 12,135 of CACYGK010000014.1, forward strand.
TGCTCAGACGGTCAACAGCCCATGCCGGACTCTCGGTATTGATTGTGGCATCTTTCTTGGGTGTCAGCTTACCATAGAGAGTATAGAAATAAGAGTCGATCATCTCAACGAGGTCGGTCCTGTCCTGATTACTCTTGTCGATGCGGCGTTTCAGTTGCAATGCATAGACAGGTTCGATGTTAGGATCACGTATTATATCCTCTAAATGCCACTGCACGGTGTCAATCCAGCATTTCGTATAGAGATATGCCTCTATGGCTCCTGCTGCGAACGGATTCTGCATCGGTTGGTCTATATCGTCCTTAAGGTGGTAGTCTTTTATCACCTGTTCGAAGATGGGCATTGCTTTTTGTGTGAAAGTCATATCGTATGGTTTTTGTTATTTCTTAAATATCATATCAAAGCATTTGTTGGCAGCTCCGGCATTGCTGTTGATATATCTTCCGGCACGCTTGCCTGCTTCGTCTATTGTTGCAGGGTCGCCAATGAAACGGTCCATTATGTCGGCAAAGGTCTGGCTGTCGCTATATTCAAATGCACCTCCGCATTGCTTCAGGTCTTGAGCCTCCTTGAATTTACGGTTGTTCGGACCGAACAATACAGGTATTCCATATACGGCAGCCTCTGGTACATTGTGTATGCCGACTCCGAATCCGCCACCCACGAGTGCTATTTTTCCGTAGCGGTATATAGATGAGAGTTTTCCGAAGCAATCGACAATCATAACCTTCTCGTCGGTTACTTTCACCGTACCGTTCTCCATCTCTGAGTATTTCAAAGCCTTCATACCGTATGTCTCAAGCAGTTTATAGATGCTCTTAAGATGAACGGCACTCATTACGTGTGGCGCTATAATCAGTTTCCAGTCTCTGTGCTGGGCAAAGTATGGAATGTAAATCTCTTCGTCTGGTCCCCACGACGAACCGGCGATGAAACACGGACTGTCACCCACGAACTGTTCGACGAGTGGAAGTGGTGCTGCTGCATTCTTGATGTCGATTACGCGATCGAGTCGGGTGTCACCCACAACAGTCACGCAATCTATGCCGTGTTCGTTAAGCAGTCTCTTGCTTTCTTCGTTCTGCACGAACAGGTGATGGAACTGCTTCAACGGTCGCATCGTGCCCCACCAGTGGAAGAAATATTGCTTCGCACGGAAGATGCTCGACACGCTATACAGCTTCACACCCTTACGTCTTGCTGTGGTCAGGTAGTTGAGCCAGAACTCATATTTTATGAAGATTGCAATCTCTGGGTGTGCCAGTCTGAGGAACAGATGCACGTTGGCTGGTGTGTCGAATGGCAGGTAGCATACTACGTCGGCTCCGTGATAGTCTTTTCTTACCTCATAACCAGATGGTGAAAAGAAGGTCAGCAGTATCTTATACTCAGGATGTTCCTTTCTCAGGCGTTTCATCAGCGGGCGTCCCTGTTCGAATTCACCGAGACTTGCAGCGTGGAACCACACGACACGGTCGTCCGGCTTGATTTCGGCATTCAGTCTGCGGAAAGTCTGCGGAATACCTTCAACCAGTTTGCGGGCTTTCTTTGATACGAGCGATGCCAGAATGACACACAACGCATAAAAGTACAATCCTATGCAGTATAAAACTATCATCTTATCCGAGAGTTTCTATTGCGAATTTCATTCTTCTTATCACTTCTTCCTTACCGAGGAACGCACTCAGTTCGTACATGTCGGGTCCCTGTCCCGTACCCACCAAGGCTACACGCCACGGGTTCCACGGTTTGATGCCTGTCTGTTCAGCCCAAGGTTCAATGGCTGCTTTCTGACTTTCAGCACTAAAGTCGTCGATGCCTTCCAAAATCTTCACCATCTCGGTCATCTCCTTGGCTGTATTTTCAGTCCAGTTCTTGCGTACGAACTTATCACCTTCCTTGTCGAACTCCGTAGGAGCTACGAAGAAGAACTTGGTCAGTGGCCACAGGTCGCTTGCAAAACTGATATTGCGCTTTTTCTTATTACCCAGTCCATCGGTATATTCAATCACCTTCATCTTCATCATTCTCACTACCTCTGCCTCCTGTTCGGCTGTGGCATTGATACCTGCCTCCTTCAATACCTTGTCGAATGCAGGGCACCAAGCGCTGTCGGGCAGTTGGAGCAGGTACTGGTGATTGAACCACGCAGCCTTCACATAGTCGAACTTGGCTCCGTTCTTCGAACATTTGCTCAGGTCGAAGAGTTTCACCATCTCATCGAGACTCATAACCTCCTGGTCATTACCAGGATTCCATCCGAGCAGGGCAAGGAAATTGATGACAGCCTCGGGCAGATAACCTTTCTCACGGTATCCGCTGCTTATCTCGCCCGACTTGGGGTCGTGCCATTCCAGCGGGAATACGGGGAATCCCAGTTTGTCACCGTCTCTCTTCGACAGTTTGCCGTTACCTACCGGTTTCAGCAGCAACGGGAGGTGAGCGAAGCGCGGCATGGTGTCAGCCCATCCGAATGCCTCGTAGAGCAGTACGTGAAGCGGAGCACTTGGCAACCACTCTTCGCCTCGTATTACGTGTGTGACCTCCATCAGGTGGTCGTCAACGATATTTGCAAGATGATATGTGGGCAGGTCGTCGGCACTCTTGTAGAGTACTTTGTCGTCGAGAATGCTTGAGTTGATGGTTACTTCACCACGAATGATGTCATCTACCACTACGTCTCTTCCCGGTTCAATCTTGAAACGTACTACGTATGGTATACCCTCAGCTACGAGTTTGTCAACTTCCTCCTTCGCCATAGTGAGCGAGTTGCGCATCATGCCACGGGTCTTTGCGTCGTATTGGAAGTTCTCAATTTCTGCACGTTTTGCGTCCAGTTCTTCAGGAGTATCAAATGCGATATATGCCTTTCCGTTGTCGAGCAGTATCTTCACATATTCGCGATAGATGTCTCTGCGCTCGCTCTGACGGTATGGTCCGTGATTGCCTCCGAAACTGACTCCCTCGTCAAATTTCAGTCCCAACCACTTGAATGATTCTATGATATATTCCTCTGCACCCGGCACGAATCGTGTCGAATCCGTGTCCTCTATACGGAAGATGAAGTCACCTCCGTGTTGCTTGGCGAAGAGGTAGTTGTACAGGGCTGTACGTACTCCGCCTATGTGAAGCGGTCCTGTCGGACTGGGTGCAAATCGTACCCTAACCTTTCTTTCTGTCATAATAAATCTTAAAATTCCTTGCAAAGATATGGAAAAGTGTTTACAAATCAAAATTTATCTTACGAAAAATCCTAAAACATTACGCTCATCGAACCACTCAGCATCAACTGTCCCAACCCCTTGCGTTCGGAAAATTCCTGATTATGGCGTATCGACTTGAATCTTACGTGGTTCATGCTGTAGTCAACGTTCAGTTTCCAAGCTATATTGTTGCGATAGGCATAACCCACATTTGCTCCGATGCACCAGGTCATTCCCACCTTTTTAGCAACTTCCAGTTCGTCGCCCAGACGGAAACCGCTTATCAGCAGTCTGCCTGTCGTCAACTTACCCCCGAGGGCGAAACGGGGTGTGATGGGATATTGCAGATAGGCTCCTGCCGAGAGGGTGTAGATGCCCATGTTGTCGCTGTATTTGTCGTAACTGACTATGGGCGAAGCCACGTTGAATATCACTCCGGCTCCTACGTGTTTCGTGAAGAAATATGCAAATTCTGCCTGGGCACAGATAGTTCTGCCAATGGTGACGTCGATGCCTGCCACGTTCGTCTCGTGTTGTATCACTCCGGCTCCCATGTTCACGTTGAAGAAGTTGGGCGAAGCATAGAAGTTGTTCTCTCCTTCCTTATCTTTGCGCAGCATTCCCTTGTCGCGGAATATGATGTCACCGAGAAAATAGCCCAAGTCAACGGAGAAAATGCCCAATCCTGCACCACACAACACGTCGCTTGCCCAGTGGCGGTTGTTCATCACTCGCATCACTCCTGTCAGGGTGGCAACACTATATCCAGCCACGCTGTACCAAAGCGAGCGGGTCAGTCCGTATTCCTTGTGCAGTATGGTTGCCGAAGCAAAGGCTGTGGCAGTATGTCCGGATGGGAAGGAGTTTTCTGACGAACCGTCAGGACGCATCTCTTTGATGGTATATTTTCCTGCATTCACCAAGGCAGCCATGATAGCGTAGGAGAAGGCGCTGCTCGCCAGATAGCGTCCCCACTTGTTGCGTCCTTCCACTCCGGCTGCCTTCAGAACGAGCGAAAGGGCAAACGGGGAGTACTGGGTATAGTTGTCCCAACTGCTTTCGTAGCCAGGGATGAATTTGTTTCTTGCTCCTCTGAAGTCCTCTTTCCTCGATTTTATTATAAAAGATGAAACGATGAACGGCACGGGCACATAGCTGAACTCCCTCCAGTACGAAGTGGACTGGGGCACAGCCGATGGCATGCTGTCTGTTTCCTCTGCTGCCCAAAGGCTCACAGACGAAACCATACACATTATATATAATATGAGCCGTTTCACTTTCTCCTGTTTCGGCACAAAAGACCTGCAAAATTAGCAAAATCTGCTGTTATTTGGTGCAGAAGTTGTAAAAAGATGTAAAAACAACTCTCGAAAAGGACATTTCTGCTTTGCATTATTTCAAAAACATTTATATTTGCGCTGTAAACTTCAATCCGTAATATTATGGAAGAATTCTCTAACTGGTTTGCAGCGCTGCCTTCCACTCTACAACTGTTCTGGGGCTGTGCTCTGTTGAGTTCACTTGTGTTCCTTGTTCAGGCTGCCCTTACGCTCCTCGGCATGGACGGCGATTCCGATTTCGACCTCGATGCCTCGTCAAGCGGTGATACGATGGACCTCGGAGGCGGACTCTCACTTTTCTCCGTTCGTAGTTTCGTAAATTTCTTCGTCGGCTTCGGTTGGGCGGGAATCAGTTTCTACGAACTTATTCCGCAGAAGATACTGCTTTATATCGTTGCAGCCATCGTAGGTTGCGGCTTTGTATGGCTCTATTTCTTCATCCGTCGTCAGGCTATGCGTCTGCAGTCCGACGGTTCCATAAAGGTGAAGAAATGTATCGGCTCTTACTGCGATGTATATCTGCGCATACCTGCTGCAAATGCAGGAACGGGTAAGGTACAGATCAGCATCAACGGCTCCATCCACGAGATGGCTGCTATCACTTTCGGACCTCTGCTTCCCAGCAATTCGCATGTTCGTGTAGTCGATGTCCTCGACAACGATGTCCTTGTGGTCGAGAAGGCATAATCCTATATCGCCCAATCACCCCATTAACCCCAATAAGCCCATTAATCAACCTTACTAAATATGGAATCAGCATTTATTTATCTCATCTTCGCGGTTGTCATAGTAGGTGGCATTCTCGTCATGGCCATCATCAACCGCTATCGTCGTTGTCCGTCCGACAAGATTCTTGTCATCTACGGAACAACAGGTAACAAATCGGCAAAGTGTGTACACGGAGGCGGTCAATTCGTATGGCCTATCATCCAGGACTATGCCTACCTCTCACTTACTCCTATAAGCATCGATGCCAATCTTACAAATGCCCTCTCACGTCAGAACATACGTGTCGATGTACCTTGCCGATTTACGGTGGGAGTATCGACCGAACCTGAATGTATGGTAGCTGCAGCCGAACGTCTGCTCGGACTTACTGCAGGACAGATTCAGGAACTGGCTCGTGATATTCTTTTCGGACAGTTGCGTCTTGTCATCGCTACGATGTCAATCGAGGAACTCAATGCCGACCGTGATAAGTTCCTTGAGGCTATCTCGAGCAACGTCGAGGTTGAACTGAAGAAAATCGGTCTGCGTCTCATCAACGTCAACGTGACGGATATCAACGATGAAAGCGGCTATATCGAGGCTCTCGGACAGGAAGCAGCAGCACGTGCCATCAACGAGGCAAAGGTTCGCGTAGCTGAACAGGAAAAGTTCGGTGAAATCGGTAAGGCTGAGGCAGATCGTGAGACTCGTATCCGTACGGCTGAGGCAAATGCTCAGGCTGTTCAGGGTGAGAACGAGGCTCGTGTACAGATTGCCAATTCCGATGCTGTACGTCGTGAACGCGAGGCTGAGGCACAGCGTCGTGCTACAGCTGCTGAGAAGGTGGCTCAGGCAAAGGCTCTCGAAGAGGCTTACTCAGCTGAAAAGGTAGCTGAAAATGCCCGTGGAGAGCGCGAACGTGCCACTCAGGCTGCTAACGTCCTCGTAAGTGAGGAAATCGAGAAGCAGCGTAAGATTATCGAGGCTGAGGCTGAGGCTGAGAAGGTTCGTGTCAATGCGAAGGGTGAAGCTGATGCTGCATACGCAAAGATGGAAGCTGAGGCTCGCGGTCTCTTCGAGATTCTCTCGCGTCAGGCATCCGGTTACGATAAGATGGTACAGGCTGCAGGTGGTGATGCCACAAAGGCTTATATGCTTCTGCTGCTCGAAAAACTGCCTGAACTCGTACGCACTCAGGTTGAGGCTATCAAGGGTGTCAACATCGACCACGTCACAGTCTGGGACAGCGGGAACAATGCCGACGGCAAGGGTTCTACTGCTAATTTCCTCAGCGGTCTGATGAAGTCGGTTCCTCCACTCAACGAACTCTTCGAGCAGGCTGGTCTCTCACTTCCCGACTATCTCGCAAAGAAGAAAGATGCAGACCCGACATTCGAAGTGGCGACTGCTCCTGAGGAGCCGGAACCCACCGACGAGGAACCTAAGAGTCCTAAGAAAAAGTAGCATATAGAAGGGGTGGATTTTTCCCGCCCCTGCCGCTCTCAAATTCCAAGCGCTTAGAATTTTAATTTCAAGCGCTTGGAATTTTATTTCTAAGCGCTTAGAAAAATGCGGGTAAGCGAGAGCAGAAAAAGTTTACTTTTGCTCTGCCGAGCGTGAGCATTTTATGCAATTTCAGCATGACTGAGACACCGATTATTCGGATAGCTGTGAGAAGAAATGTTTGCCTCTGGCATAATACTGCCAGATGATGGAGTAGGGGGCGAGCAGAGGCTTGTCAGATATGACGGCAGGACTGTTACGTGTTCCTGCTGTCTTGCCTTCAGCGGGCATCTTGCTGTGCATAGCTCTCAGCACAGCCTTCATATTCTTTATGTCGCCTTTCAGCAGGAACTGAAGGGCTGCGACTAGGTCGAGGAAGTTGCGCATGCGGATAATCTTCTTCAGCTGGTCGGCTGGAAGGTTCTTGCGCAGCATATACCGGTTGTTGCGGAAGTTGAGGAATGTCTTCCTCGGATTACCCTGATTGAGTGTGGCTCCGCCCAGATGGTAGGCTGTCGATTGCGGAATGCAGACTATCTCCCTGCCCATGTTCCGAAGGCGCCAGCAGAGGTCTATCTCCTCCATGTGGGCAAAGAAACGGGGGTCGAGTCCGCCACTTTTCGTCCAGTCCTCAGCGCGGCAGAGTAGGGCTGCTCCCGTAGCCCACAGCACGTGATGGATGTCGTCGTATTGTCCGTTGTCCTTTTCTACCGTTCCGAGCAGACGTCCGCGACAGAAGGGATAGCCGAAGCGGTCGATGAATCCGCCGCTGGCTCCTGCATATTCGAAGTGGTCGGGTTCGCGTAGCGAGAGCAGTTTGGGTTGGCATGCTGCACATTCGGGATGACTGTCCATATAGTCGCAGAGTATCTTGTCCCACCCCTTCTGACGTATCTCCACGTCGCTGTTGAGTAGCATGAAGTATTTGTATTCCGTCAGCTGGGCAAGGGCGCGGTTGTAGCCTTCGGCAAAGCCGTAGTTCTGGTCGAACTGTATGGTACGGACCTCAGGAAATTCGCGCGAGAGCATCTGGATGGAGTCGTCGGTCGAGGCATTGTCGGCTACGATGACGTCGCCCACGGAATTCGATACTACGGAGGGCAGGTAGCGACGCATCATGTCGCTTCCGTTCCAGTTCAGTATGACGATTGCAAGAGTCTGCATGGGGTTATGGGCTTTGTGGATGCAAAGGTATAAAAAAATCGTCAGAGGAAAAACCCCTGACGACTTTTAGTGAGTATAATAAGTGATGTTATTGCTTGTTGAAGACTTTCTTAGAAGTGCCGTCAGCATACTGGATGATGATGAAGCCCTTCTGGTTCTTCTTAGCTGTAGTACCTGCCAATGTGAAGTATGCTACAGGAACAGATGGCTTCTTAGCTTCTGCTACTTCTTGTTCGATACCTGTCTCGATGTATTCTTCCTTGTCCTTATAGTACTTCTCTGACGGACCGCAGAAGGTTATGTGTACAGAACCGAATCCGTAAGCGTTAGGACTGTAATCGCCCTGATAGATGCCGAGATCCTTGTATGTGCGTACTCCAAGACCGTCCATACCGAAGCGGAGAGTCTCTTCACCTTCAGTAGTCTTGTCGTATTCCATTTCGAACCACTGTGGAGCGTAGTTACCTACAGTCTCGCCAGATGTCCAAACGTCGAGAGAGTCAATCTCTGTAGCATCTGCAGGACCGAAGACGAGCTTGATACCAGAGATGTAAGTTGTATCACGTCCTATTTCTACTTCATCTTCTACCCATTCTTCAAGTTCTTCGGACCAAACTGTTTGGGTTTCATAATACCTGTTGACATGGCGAACTGAAGAGATGATTCTAGAGTTGTCACCTGTTGCGTAAGCCTCGCACTTGAAGTTGTAGTGACCAGGACGAGTAACTACGATGTCCTGAGTAAGGCTACCTGCCGGGTTACCTGTCCAACCACGCCACATTGCTGCTCTACCGCCGTCTGTGTACTCTTCAGTACTATCAAGACGCCAATATTCGCTTGAGTTGGTAGTGTAAGAGTTCCAACCGCCTGAAGCGTCTGTAGCAGAAGTACCACCTGCGAGGTTCTCTTTCTTGAATGTGAAGCTTGGATTGATAACTGCGAGTTCAGCCTGCTCGTAGAATGAAGCACCATTGATGTAGAACTCTTCGAGAACACCTGAGAGGTCGTCGAGCTGAGCCTGGAAGTCATCGTGCTGGTTTACAGCAGAAACACTTGCTATCAGAGTCTTGGAATCGTTGATTGCAGAGTTGAGGTCTGTCGGGTCAACAGATGCATACTTAGGATTAGCGACAGCAGCCTCTGCTTCAGCAACCTTAGCCTTGAGGTTGATGAACGGCTGGTTCTGATCCTGAACATAGTTGCTTGCATACTGGTAAGCACGTACGAGTGGGTACTCAGCAGCCCATGCCGGGTCTTCGCCTTCCTTGTATTCGTAGCCCTGAGTTTTAGCCCATTCAGTGAGTTCGTCGTTAGTTGCTATACCTGTATCCTTACCGTCGGCAGTAATCCAGTTGCCAAGGATGTTAGTGTAGAGGTAATCCCATTTATTGACTGCTCTCTGGAGTGAATCCTGCTCCCATGGGTAGTTAGCATCGTTCATCTTGTTCATTACGCTGTTGCGTGCGTTTGTAGCAGCATCCCACTGAGCCTTGAATGTGTTCCATGCGTTCTGACGATCGATAGCCTGCTGAATGTCGCCGAATGCATATACTGCAGCATGACCAATGCGGAATGTACCACCAAACGGATCGAAGCCTGGGAACCAAGCACCAGCTGAGAATTCTTCATCTTGTTCGATTTCGCTGATGATGTAGTATCTTTCAGCTTCCTCTACTCTGTTTGCAATCGGAGTTCCAATTTCAACTGTATCAGTTCCGATGAAGAGCTTGTTGCCTTCAGACCATACAGAAAGGTCCTGACCATAGTAGCCACCATCAACCTTAGTGTTCAGATACTGAGTAGCATAAAGGTCGCACATGAACATATACTTACCTGGAGGAAGTATGATGCCACCTGTAGGCTTAACTGTGACGCATCCCCAAGGAAGTGCGTAAGAACCTGGATAAGTGTAGTTGAGCCATTCTTCGCCTGAACCGTGTCCCCAACGGGAAGCACCACCTGAAGTTGACCAGCAACCCTGATTTACGCTACCGCCACCGTCACCGTTGTTAATCTTTGTAACGCTTGTGATGTCAATCTTTTCGAAGTTTGCAGCGAGGTTAGTTGCTACATCCTCGATGAAAGCTGCCTCTGCTTCGTCGAGAAGAGCCTCAAGGCTTTCCATCTCAGCGATGTCGTCAGTTGCACCTTCTTCTACCATTCCCTGGTAAGTTTCGATAACTTCTTCGAGGTCGGCGCTTCCAGCTTCTGCGAAGTTAGGATCAGCAAGGAGCTTCTGAGCGAAGGCAATCTTGCGGTCCATCTTACGAGTGTCGTAAACTTCCTCTACAGGACGTACTTCTGCGTCAGCTACTACGGTGTTAGTAGTGAGACGACCGATAGTGATGTTGAGGTAGTGAGTGTCAGAACCGATTGTGTTTTCAGTACATGTATCAACGAATGCGAAAGTGATTTCAGCCCATTCGTCGTTGAGGATGGTCTGAGTATTTGCAACCTGGAAATAGTCAACGTTTGCAGCACCGGTGCGGATACCATCAGCAGATGGCTCAGCGTTGGTGATGAATGCGTTGATTTCGTTCTGTGCACCTGGAGTGACAGATGAAACAGTAGTTGCTACACCCTTAATCTTGAGAGTTACGATGTAGCGCTGACCGAATGTAAGTTCGGCATTAGTGCGCAGAAGTGTAGAACCTTCTGAACCGTCAAGGCTCTGAAGAGCATCTGTTACACCTTCTTCTTCGTAGGTTGACCAAGTGTCGGGATCGTCAGTTCCATACCATGCAGTAATGGGCTGAACAAGACTTTCGTCGATCACCTTGTACTTTGCTGTAGCAGTGTAGATGTAATCTCCAAGTTCATAGGCATAAGCGCCTGCGAAAGAGAAAACAGCCACTAATGAAAGTAAAAGTTTTTTCATAAAAAGTGTTGTTAAAAGGGTTAATAAAAATAGTTATTTGATTTGTCTCTTTTCGACTGTCGATATCATAGGTGTGATTGCACTACTACGTAGTGGGGGCAAAATTAGTGTAATTTCTTCAAAGTCTTCGTATGTTTTAACGAAAAAATGAAGAAATTACACTAAAAAATCTTTACGGAGTATCTAAAATCCCGTTTTTATGTCAGAAAAGGCTACTTCTTGAGTGGAAGATACCAGTTGGCTTCGTCGAGAAGATTGACTACAGGACTGTTCGACTTAACCTTGTCGGCAAGCCATGCATTACCCTGCAGTCCGGCACGATTCTTGTGACGTGCGAAACGCATGAGGTCGTACCAGCGTGTGCCTTCGAAACAGAATTCCATTGCCTCTTCGTCACAAAGCAGTTCTTCCATTGCCATGATGGTGTCGGCTTTGGTTGTGGTGCTTGAGCTGACACGTGAAGCAAGACCCGGATAGAGTGTTGCATTGGTTGCGAGTTGTGCAAACTTCCTTCCTATTTCAGTAGAGAACTGATAAGGCGAAGAACCCGGATAGTTGCCGTCGGGTGTGGCACCGCATCCGTGCTGGTGGATTGGAAGGGTGTTGGACTTGTATGTGTCAATGTTTGTAGCGTTGAAGAATGTGTTGTTGAAGTAGTTCTTCGCATCGTCCGACAGCCATGTGGTAGTTGTCTTTACGAGTTCGTCGGTAAGACCTTCCTTCAGGAATGCAAAGGCTGCATCGGGCAGTCCCATGCGGTTGAGTGCCTCACAGAGGTGGAGGTAAACGGTAGTGGCACGGTAGACGATGATGTTAGCACTACGGAATTTGTCAATCCATTCGGTCTTGGATTCATCGTCGTCACCAATTACTATATATGATGAACCGCGAGTAGGATAGATGTTCGAGAGGGAGCGCATGTCGCCATATTTGCCCGTTGTGAGATCCTTCTTTGGCAGACCGCCTGATACTTGTTTGTAATAGTAGAAGTCGATACCGTTTGCATCACCGGTTGTTTCCTTACGACCGTCAACGAGGTCGTTATAGACTTTCGACTGAGTGAGCTGGATGTCTTCTCTCCAACGTGCCGATGAAGAAAGGGCGTAGAAGTCGTAACCGAATGACAACGGAACGTTGGTGATGGTACCCATTCGCTGGTTTGCTGCCATAGGTATGTAAGATACGATATCAAGACATGTGGCAGAGTTTGCCAATGTGAATATGTTCTGATACTTAGCTGCGTTGTTGTTTGTCGAAGCGTAGTCGCTTGGGTAAGACAAAGATGCATCACGCATTCGCAGTACGGTCTGAACATCGGGAAGAAGTGTCTTTGTAGTCTGCAGATAATTGAAGTAGCTGTTTGCAGCTTCTGTGTATTTGCCGGTTTCGAGGTAGAGGTCGCCGAGAATGACATCAACAGGGATGAATATTCTTGTTGTGTTCATATATTTCGTACCACCGCCATTTACGTTACCGATGTTGATGTTTGTACCATAGTTCGGAACGGGGATGCCTGAATATTGTGCGAGGTCGGGACACAATGCGTTGGCAATCTGATAGATGTCGTATTCAGGGAATGTCTGACTTATCTCAGAGATGTTTGTCAATGGTTCGGTAAAGAACGGTACTTTGCCATAGTTGCGGGCAAGTTGCAGGTATGCCCAAGCACGATATGCTTTGACTGCTGCAAATTCATTTATCGTAACGTCGGTAGAACCGGTACGCAAGTCTGTGTTACGATGCTTGATATAGTAGTTGCAGTTGTTGATCACACGATAGTACACGTATGCAGAGTCGTATCTGTTATTGAGTCCTGCACTGAAGTTTTTCAGCTGACTGAGCATACTGTCGGTATATTGTGTAGTGGCAACCAGTTCACCGCGCATTTCTCCCTGATAGAAATACTGGTCGGCAAGCTGCTGCATAGCCTGTGCAATACCGAATGCATAGAAGACAGAGTCGGTCTTTGAGTTCATATCGGGTTCGAAGGCCTGACGATCGCTGTCCACATCCAACATTTTATCACATGAAGTCAGAATGAAAGAGGCAGAAAGGGCGACTCCAAGTAGCATTGCTGTTGCTCTTTTCATAATATCTTTTTTCATTTTGTTTATTGTATTTTTCCAGATTTTCCAGATTATCTAGATTAACTAGTCGTTCTAGATTTTCCGAGGTTATTATTAGAGGTTGATCTTAACTCCTACAAGGAATGAGCGTCCCTGTGCAAGGTTGCCTGCATCGATACCTTGATATAGTACACCATTGCCAATACTGAATTCCGGGTCGGAACCTTTGTATCGGGTCAGTGTGAACAGGTTGCGGGCTTCAGCCCAGATGTTAAGTCCTTGCAGCCATGACCATGATGTAGGTACAGGTACCTGGTATGAGAGGTTGATTGCTTTCAGACGCAGGTAGCTGCCGTCTTCAATCCAACGGTCGCTGAAACGGTTGTTTCCCTGTGGGTCAGCATAGTTGAGACGTGGAATAGAGGTCTGCTGTCCTTCGTAGCGCCAGTGGCTTGTTTCTGCAGCCTGCTGGTTGTAGAATGTGCTACCGGAGTTGATGATAGAGCGCTGGTAGTTGTAGATGTCGTTACCAATGCTGTATGTGAAGTTCATGCTGAGAGTCAGACGCTTGAAGTTGAGGCTTGCAAAAATGTTGCCGTAGAAGTCGGGATTCGGGTCACCGATTACAACCTTGTCGGCATCGGAGATTACACCGTCGCCGTTTTGGTCGATGAAATGAACATCACCTGCTGCGAAGTCCACTTTCTGACCGGCTGAGTTAACCATATAGAGGTTCGTAGTTGTCTGTCCGTCAGAGTTTACGTGAGTCTTGCCATATTGGGCAGCATCTGTTGATGAAGCAAATACTCCGTCGGTCTGATATCCGTAGAATACGCCTACCGGCAATCCGACTGCCGTGAGGATGTTGTTCACTCCGTAGATGGAAGAAGTGTAGTCGCCATCAGGCAGCGAAGTGACTTTGTTCTTGTACTGTCCGACGGTAGTACCGAGTTCGAATCTCCAGTTTCTTGTTACGACAGGTTTGCCGCTTATAGTGAATTCGTAACCGGTATTACGCAGCGAACCACCGTTTGTCCAATAGGTATTGATACCTCCGATAGGATTATCGAATGTCTTGCGAGTGAGAAGGTTGTTGGTGTTGTGGATGAAGTAGTTGAAGATAACTGACACTCTGTTGTCGATAAAGTTGCCTTCAAGTCCGAAGTTCCATTTCTTGGTCGTTTCCCACTTGATTTTATCGTTACCGATGTTAGTGAGCTGAGAACCGATGGCATTGTTGTTGTAACGGACAGAAGAGTAGGAAGTACGTGCTGCATAGTTGGAAATGTTGTCGTTTCCACTTATGTCGAAGCCGGCATTGACACGCAGATAGTTGATACCTTTATTCTTCTTGAACCACTTCTCGTTTGTGAGAACCCATCCGAGTTGGACGCTTGGGAAGAATGCCCATCCGGTTCCGAACATCTTCAAACCGGCTTCTTTACCGAAACGGCTGTTTGCTTCAGCAACTGCTGAGAGAGTAGCGAAGTAACGGTTCTGATAGTTGTAGTCTGCATTTACATACCATTGGATTTGCTTCCAAATGTCGGCAGCACCGTCAACACCCTGATATCCGGAGGAGAGTGACGGATTCTTGTCATCCGACTTGGTTGTATGCTGAGTATAGAGTTCAGTAGCGTCGTATTTGAATCTGTTGTAGCGGAATCCTCCGAACACCTTAACATTGTGACTGCCGTTGAAAGTGTTTTCCCAGTCGATACGTGTGTTGCTTACGAAGTTGTTTTCCTTAGCCTGGAAAGAAGCAACCTTCGAATAGACTGTTCCGAGACCATCGACTGTGAAACTTGGAACACCTGTGTAAGGACGGAGGTAACGCTGTGAGTTACGGATGAGTGAATAGCTGAGGTCTTCAGTCACCTTCAGGTGCTTGTTGATATCAAGTGAAGGAGCAAAATGAATGTTGAAGTAAGTGTTTTCATTCTTGTTCTTATTATCTCCCTTACCGTATTTCAGGATTGATGAAGGGTTAGCCAACGACTGCTTGTCACCTAAACCGCTCTGTACAGAGTTAAGCTGGGCGAATATGTCGTCATAGTTAGACAAGATGTCGGAATATGCCTTGATGATTCCGTTGTACTCGTATGGTGCTACGATAGGAGCTTTGATGAGTGAAAGGACTGTAGGTGCGGTAATAGTACCCTTTGTAAGGTCTGCCGGAATAGCAGTATCGAATACATTACTGTTGACACGTGAGATAGAAAGGTCGAACTTAGTCTTCAGGATAGGAATAATCTCGATATCGGTGTTGAAACGGATGTTCATACGTTCGAAATCATTCTCCTTGGCTGTCTGCTGTACTTTCGCATATCCCATAGACAGGTTGTACATACCTACGTCGTCACCTCCCTGAACGTTGATGCTGTAGTTCTGTGAAACGGCATTCTGCTTGTATGTTTCATCCGACCATTTGGTGTCGTTATGGTACATGTTGTAGTAATATCCGTTCGGGTCGTCGTTTAGGAAGTTGAACGCAATAGTCTTGTTGTAGTTATACTGATTCATCACAGTACCAATCATCTCGGTAGCGTAAGTGCGATACTGCGCTGCGTTCATCATTGTGGGCAGGGTAGGGATACGCTGTATTCCTGCATAGATATTTGCATCGATA
This sequence comes from uncultured Bacteroidales bacterium, assembly GCA_902774005.1. Taxonomy (GTDB): domain Bacteria; phylum Bacteroidota; class Bacteroidia; order Bacteroidales; family Bacteroidaceae; genus Minthosoma. Next base: position 27,626 of record CACYGK010000014.1, read on the forward strand.
CGGGTAGCCATAGAGTGACCACGCTTTGTATTGATAAGGATAACACCGTTACCACCTCTTGCTCCGTAGAGAGCTGTTGCGTTCTTGATGACTTCAACGCTTTCGATGTCGGTAGGAGAGATGTTGGCAAGTATATTCATAAACTGACCTTCGTGCAGTGCTGTGCGGTCGAGCATCATGTCCTGCTCCACACCATCTATGAGTATGAGTGGTTGAGCGTTGGCATTGATTGAGTTGAGACCACGGATGAACATAGATGCTCCATCTTCCATGACTCCTGAACGGGTGATGGCACGCACGTCTCCATTGAGTTGCTTGACGATGTCGCCGTCAATGGTAGAATAGCGTGACTCGATAGATGCCTTTGATGTAGCGGTATAGTGTGTACTCTTATCGTACATTGTCTTAAACTTGTCGCTCAGCATCTTAATGCTTACCGTTGCCAGTGAGTCGCACGGGTTGATTGCCACTTGCTGACTGAGGTATTCCGGTGAGAATACATAGAGTGAGGTGATGAACTTCGGCACTTTAATTGTGAAGTTTCCTTCTTCGTCGCTCATGGCTGTATATTTATTATTGCCTAATGCCTGAATCTGCACACCTGCAACCGGTTCTTTTGTGCCAAGGTCGATAACGTTACCATGAAGAGTAACCGTAGGGTATTGCTTGACAGTCTTTATAGCTTTTGCGGGTTTACGTTCAGGAGCCTGTTCCTCTGCTTCGTCTTGTGCAAAGACAGCAGTAGCTGATGCCATCATGATGGCAAATAGGGGAAGGCGTAAACTCTGACGCTTTATAGCTGAAAATATATTTTTCATATTCATATTACTTTTATAAGGTTACTCTTCGTTAAGATACTCTTCGTAGTCTTTCGGACGTAAGATGATAGAATTGATACGTATCGTTCGGTCGAACGCGTTGACATGACCACGAGACTGCAGTGTGCTGAACTTGGAAGAACATGTTACTTTTATGTTTGGATAAACACCGTCAAGACCTACGTAGCAGCATGGGAAAGTGAATTTGCCCAGCAGAATGGTATCTACCTTGGTAGTGTCGTTGAAGAAGTCTGTGTTGTCAATTTTCGTCTTGACTGTTGGATCTGTGCCTGGTTTTGCGTTTGGATTGATTGTAATCACCTCAGCGTTGTTCGGATCGAAACGCTCGTTTGTGAATGTGTAGTCAACCAACTTTGAGCCGTTGTAGTAGTTCATCTTGAATGTCAGCCAGTTGGGCTTTACTGTGGTGGTGTCCTCATTATCAACATCTGCAGGTGGAATAACTACATACATGTAGTATTCTCCCGAAAGTACGCCTGTAAGGTAATAGTCTACTTCCGGCTTGCTGGTTGATGCCTTAGGAACAACCTGAATGTAACTGAATGATTTCGCACCGGGTTTCAGTGTAACCTTTTCGGTGTTGTAATCGCTGACTATTTTGTTTTCGCGGTTTCCGTTCAGATAACGGCATGCCGTCAGTCCCGACATTATGTTTTCCGGATTGTATGTCTCCCATGTCTTGAAACCGAGAGAGTCAACGACTACAGCATCTCCATTTGACAGGGTTTTGTGCTCAACGATATGCTGAGGGTCGAAGATTCTGTCAGGTTCGGAGAATTTCATGCGGTAGGTAGAATTGATTGTATCCAATTCATGACTGCCATCCTCGAAATAAAGTTTGTTATATCTGTTGGTGTGGCTGTATGCAAGATTGTTCACAATCTGACGACGTGTGAGTGAGTCGGCAAGGAAGTTCAGATAACTTACGTTAGATGTACCTGTAACGACTTGATATGTCGAAGCTGCTGCCTCTGCTACGTTCTGTCCCTGGGTACTCTCCTTATATTTGTACAGCGACTTAATGTCGTTATACATTCTTTCGTATGCCTTGTTGTTCGGCATAAGGAAAGTATAAATTGAATCCTCATCATCGAGTGAAGCTCTGATTGAGCGTGTCATGGTGTTGTATGTAACCATGACCGAGTCGATGTATGTCTGCTTACCGTTTACGATAGGACCAGGCACCGACTGACTCTCATCCAATACGGTCAGTTCGTACTGCTTGAAGTAATTGGCAATAGAGTCCACGTCATCTGTCATCCAAAGGTTCTGATATGCATTAGGAAGGAACGGCGAATTCCTTTCCAGTATGTGCAGCGTACCGTTGGTGTTCGGAATATTAGCCTTCGACAACTTTATTTGGTTGAAAGTGTAATTGAAATTGCTTCCTTCAAAATTATAAGCCTTGAGGTTCAGTGTGTGGATGCGGTTTTCCATTACACCAGTTGCCTGATGGTTATATTCTGCGATGTGGTTCTTTACAAACTGGTCAATAATGACTGTGTCGTTCAATGCAAGGATGGAGTCACGTTGCTTGTCAGTAAGTTCAGGTGCCCAAACGGTATGAAACTTACTTGATTGCAGCGCATCCCTCATATTAACTTTTTCAAGGATGGTCTTGAAATTCTGCAACTCAGAAATTTCTGATATGTTCTCCCAAAGCGTTTTGTCTGCCGCGGGATTAGGGTCTGTCTGGACTTCGTTCCAGTCGTTCCAGTCAGAACAGGATGTGGTTGTGACAAGAGATGCAACCAACATCGTAAAACCTATATATTTATTTATCTTCATAGTCGTATCTTGTGTTTAGATTAGGTTACATCCAGTCTTCTGAATATTCTGTACTGTTGACAATGTCAACCGGTACGAATTCGATATAGTCAAACTGCCATTTCAATTCAGAGTCGTCCGAAATCATATTCTTGATTCGAATCCAGTAGTCTTCGCTCTGCTTGAACTGCTTTGTGATGAGGATCTTACGCAGTGCCCAACCTGAACCATCGTTTGTAGTACGCATGTTCTGGTTTCCTGTCGTACCTTCATCACGGCTTTCCGGGTGCTGACGATAAGTCATAGGACTGCGCATGTATCCACGGTTGCGCAATGCCTTGTCTGTTGCTACTCCGAGGTCGTCTTCCTGGTCGGCAGGAGTCAGACCGATTCGTTCGTCACTTGCCGGTACACGTACGTCGAGTGGAAGTCCGAGGATTTCCATCTCCTGTATGTTTGTGCTTGTACCGAGGTAGAACTGCATGAATCCACCGTGAGCCATCGGAACGTACATCAGTCGAAGTTCGTAGATTCCTGTCGGAACGTGCGGCAACTTGATTGCGAGGTCATACTGTCCCCAACCCTGGAAACAGTTTGCCTGCCAAGCGTTGTATGCTCCGTTCACGTTGTATCTCACCTTCGTGTCTTCACCGTTATAGCAATATACATTGTCGAAATAATTTACAGGGAATGCGATACGTGCTCCCGACCCTTGCGAGCCGTTGAGAACGAATGCTTCGCTTGATGATATGAATCGCAGACCGTTGTTTCCGAATTCCTGAAGGAATGTAGTAGTTTCAAAACGCATACGTTCGTGCAGTACACCGTTAGGTACATTGCTGTCGTAAACGAGCATCTTGTCGATAGCCTGTATATATCCGTTAAGAGCTGATTTGTTCAGGTCGCGCAGAATCTTTACACCGGTCTGACGCATTGGGTGCATACCTGCAGAACCAGGTGTTCCGACTTCGTCGGTCAGAGTGTTGTTCTGTTTCCAACGGTTGATGTAAAGCGAATTTGTACTTCCATACTTACCGCCCCATACCTTCATCAGAGTGTTTGGAAGCATTGTCTCAAAGTAATCGTACACTTCGGCATAACATGTCTCCGGGTTGTAGTTCCAGTAGTTGTAAGCTGTGTAACCTCCTGATGAGTATGCTTCTCTTGAGAACAGAATCTTATCGATAGCCATGCCGGTCTTCAGAATGTGATATGCCACGAACATGTGCAGCGCATTCTCAGGTTTCTTGAAGTCAGCGTCAGTGGTTCCGGTGTTCACGGTCAGTCCTTTCTCGTTAAGATAGTTATACCATGAAGCTGCACTGCCATACTTGCTGTTTGCGTATGCTACAAGGTCGTCGAACGAGTTGATACCTGCATTTGCCATTACGGCATCTGACTCAGCAAAGATAGTGAATCCAACCCTGCATTCAGTAGGCGAGTAGAGATCTTCGCCGTTGGTATCTGTCTGGTCAGTCAGCGTATATGTTATACCCTTGTTGCTTATCTTCAGATCTTCGTTCAGTCCGGTCTTCATCAATGCTTCGTAGAAGAGGGTATAACCTTCGAGACTGTGCAGCACATCAGGCAGCGTACGGGTGTCGCGTGAAATAACATTGTCGAGTTTGTGGAAATAACCGTTCGTGGCTTCATTGTCGGCATTGATGATGTGTGCCACGTTGTTGAGGGTAGTGCGTCCCTGGTCATCAATCGAAGCTGTGAAGGCATAGCCCAACATTGTGTTGATTGACGTACCGATGCTACCACTCATGTCGGCGATGTTGCGCAAACTTGACAGGAGGTGGAACTTCGCAATGTCGTAACACAGACTGTCGGTCAGTCCGTTGAGCGACTTTTCCGTCATACCGTTGTGGGGAATAGGAGATTTGTCGTCGTCATACAGACTGTCGATGTAGGCTTCTACACCGGCATTCGACGGAGCGAAACAGGTATATTGTCCGTATGATGCCAGCGTCTTGTCCAGTCCGACATGATTCAGAATATATGCAAATGACGAGAGGTCGGGATCTTCCTCTATGTACTCTGCAATGGTTTTTCCAGTTGCAGTATATAGGTCTTCTCCATCCGGCTCGTTCGAACATGAAACCATGCACGTAGCAATGCTCAGAATGCCTATTGCACCGGTAGAGAGATCTTTTATATTTTTCAGTAATCTGTTAGCTTTCATATTTCTTCTTCCTCCTTAATTTTAGTATTTCTTAGTGTCGGTCTTGCTGCTATATACAGGATTCTGCTTCAATGCAGGATTCACCTTCAGTTCACCCTCTCTTATAGGCATGTAGAGATATGGTTCTGTAGGCATCTTGGCATACAGCGCACTCAGGTCGCTGCTCTTTCTTGCAGCCAAATTAATCATAGGACGATAGTTAGCGGCAAAGTTCTGCTGATTAGCAAGTATTACATTATAGTTCACGCCTTCTGTGTGGCGATAGTTATAACGCAACAGGTCGTACCAGCGTTTGCCCTCGAAACAGAGTTCGCGCAGACGTTCCTCCATCACAAGTTCTTCCATACCCACCTTAGTATTGAAGGCATTTCCCTGAATTGAACTACCGGTTGCATAACGCAGTGAGTCACTCATCGTCACTGTTCCGTCGATATGTGCGCGATCGTTGACAGCCTTCACTACGTTAAAAGCTTCCTGCAGTTTGATGTCGCCGTCATTTGCCAGCTGAACCATAGCCTCGGCTTTCAGCAACATGATATCTGTCATGCGGTAAATGACGTAGTTCTGAGAAAAGTTGGCGTAAGTGCGGTCAGACTGACGTGGCTGTCCTGCTCCTGTAGGTGCACCATATGTATATGATGTAGCTCCTACACACATCTTTCTAATGTCATACTGTTCAGCAGCGTCACCGTTACATCCGAAGATGAACTTTATCTTTCTGCCATCGTAGGTCTGATTGAATACAGTGTTGCTAGTACCCGATACACCGAACATACCTGCTGCGCGAAGATATCCGTATCCCGAACCATTGTTCTGATACTTGTAGTACATCTGACATACGCCATTGTTGCCGAGTGGTGTATTATTATCATAGTTTTCGTACTGTCCGCTGAACGGAATCTCGTAGATACTTTCTTCTGCATTCTGTCTGATAAAGATTTCGTCATAGTCATCTTCATATTTTGCCAGTGCAGGATACTTGTTAGTCGGGTCTGGAGTCTCGGACTTACCGTAAACGTGTGCATTATTCTTAGAATCTATCACGATATCGCAGTAGTTGATACACTGCTGGTAATCAGCAGCGGCATCATAGCTGGCATCGTTATGGTGAACCGAAGCCTTCCACAGGTAGATGTCGGCAAGCAGTGAATATACAGCATCGCTGTTGAGCCATCCCTTGCTCTTCCAACCGTCGTATGCAGTTGGGGAGATTATGTTAGGTGCAGCCTCTAGAAGGTCGGCAATACATCCGTTAAGTACAACCTCAGGAGCTGACTGCGGCACATCCATGTTCTGGCTGTTTTGCATATATGCCTCAGTGATGTACGGGATGTCGCGGAATGAACGTACGAGGTAGAAATA
>CACYGK010000015.1 GCA_902774005.1 uncultured Bacteroidales bacterium
TGACACTTTGAAAAACGATTTTGACCAAATGACCAAATGACCAAATGACCATAAAGTCTGACTGTCTTCTCTCTTCCTAAACATAGGCAGAAAGGGTCTTTATTACGCTTTTATCACGCGCCTGCCGCGTATTTACGTGTTCAGCGCCGCGTCTCGTCATCGCGCCCTCGAGATAAAAAGACCCTCTCCGGCTCTCTCTGTTTAGGGAGGGGTAAATTGTACGTTCAAATGCGAAAAATGCCGTTTTTGACGGTTTGCTATTGCATGAAAGATAAGAAATATGTATCTTTGCATCATAATTAAAAAATGAGTTATGGAAACGAACGCAAGGCTTTACACATTGAATTTCGACGAGGTACGCACATACTTGGTGAGTGCCCTGTTCGTAGTAGCTAATCTGCTGCTGCCACAGCTGGCTCACCTTATCCCCCAGGGTGGCGTCATTCTGGCTCCGCTGTCGCTGGTGATGCTGGTAGGAGCGTATAAGTTCGGATGGAAGGCTGCCTTGCTGGCTGCCGTCGTATCGCCGCTGGTGAACCACGCATTGACGGGACTGCCTGCATGGGGTGTGCTGCCCGTGATGACGGTGAAACTGATGGTACTGGCTCTGACTGCCGGACTGATGGCTCAGCGAACGAAGAAGGTGAGTATTCCGCTGCTCGTGGCTGTAGTACTTGGAGCGGAGGTGCTCGGTGGCTTGGGCGAACTGCTGCTGACGGGTGGCATTGCAATGACTACGGCAGATTTCATTGTCGGATGGCCGGGTTTGCTGCTGCAAGTGATTGGAGGATATGGACTTCTAAAATTGAGAATTGAGAATTGCCTTCGGCGAATTTGCTAACGCTCAGCATAGCTCAAGCAAGCTTGACTCTGCATTCGCTGAACCGCAAAATTGACCATTGAACATTGGGGCGCCTACAACTTTTAGCTTTTAATTTTTAACTTATAACTAAAAATCGAAGATTTTTTATGGATAAACTATCGTATTCATTGGGATTAGGTATAGGACAGCAGCTCCTGCAGATGGGGCTGAAGGACAGTCTGGTAGTAGAGGATTTCGCAGCATCGATTGCTGATGTGCTGAAGGGCAACACGCTGAAGGTGAATCATCAGGAGGCACAGCAGATAGTGAACAGTTTTTTCGCTGAGCAGGAGGCTAAGCAGCGTGCAGCACAGGCTGAGGCTGGTAAGGCTGCCAAGGCAGAGGGTGAGAAGTTCCTGGCTGAGAACGCAAAGAAAGCGGGCATTACGGTGACGAAGTCGGGTCTGCAGTATGAGGTGCTGACTGAGGGTACAGGCAAGCAGCCAAAGGCTACGGATACTGTTCGCTGCCACTATGAGGGCAGACTGATTGACGGTACGGTGTTCGACTCGTCATATAAGCGCAACCAGCCGGCTGACTTCGGTCTGCAGCAGGTGATTGCAGGATGGACTGAGGGTGTGCAGCTGATGAAGGAGGGTTCGAAGTTCCGCTTCTATATCCCCTACATGCTGGCATATGGTGAAGGTGGTGCAGGTGCGTCGATTCCTCCATTTGCAGCTCTGATTTTCGACGTTGAGTTGATTAAGGTGTTATAAGGACCCTCCCCGGCCCTCCCTTAAAGGGCGGGAGAATTTGATAATTGACAATGAGAATTAAGTTGTTTTTTGCATCGCTTTGCATCTCGGCTTCGACTATGGCACAGGAGGTGATGAATGTGATTGGCGACTCGTACGTGGCTAATCACCGCCGCCCGAAGGAGGAGGCGTGGCATTTTAAGTTGGCACAGGAACGCGGCTACAAGTATAATAACTACGGAAAAAACGGTTCGTGTGTGGCTTTCGACCGCACTCACGACGGAAAGTTCAATTTCGGTCCGGCAATGTGGCAACGCTACACGGCGATGGACCCCGAGGCTGACTATGTCGTCATCATTGCAGGACATAACGATGCGGATAAGGTGGGTGAGAACAAGGACTCGCTGGCTATGTTCCGCGACTCGCTGGAAGTGCTGCTCACAGGTATTGAACAGCTGTGTCCGAAGGCAAGGATAGGATACGTCACTCCGTGGTATGTGGACCGTCCGGGTTTCAAGGAGGTTTGTGCCACGATTAAGAAGGTGTGCAAGAAGCACAAGATTCCGGTGCTGTGGAACTACACGGAGAGGTGTGTCATCAAGGTGCGGGATGCTGAGTTCAGAAAGAAGTATTTCCAGGGACCGAATGACACGGCTCACCTGAACGGCGAGGGACATGATGTGTTCCTGCCCGTAGCAAGGGAGTGGTTTGACAAGTACCTGAAAAAATAAGAATGGATTTTCAGTGTCGGAGCACGGCTTCGATACGTTGCATAATGGCTTCCGGCTGTATGTCTTTCATGCATCGGAAGTCATTTGTTTTGCACGGACGACTGCCGTAGATGGAGCATGGACGGCATGGAAGATCGGCGATTTCAACGATGTTTTCGCGTGTTGTACCCCAAGCCATGAAACCTGCACAGGGATGGGTGGCTCCCCAGACGCTGAGGGTAGGAATGCCGAGCATGGCTGCAAGGTGCATGTTGGCAGAGTCCATACACAGCATGAGGTCGAGTTGGGAGATGAGCAGGAGTTCGTTGTGCAGTCCGCCCAGACGTCCGCAGACACTCATGATACCTTCAGTTTCCCACATCTCCATTTCGGCTCTTTCTTTGTCACCGGCTCCGAAGAGGAAGACGCGGTAGCCGTAGTCGGCACATGTATTGGCGATTTCCTGCATGCGTTCGAGCGGATAGACCTTCGGACTGTGGGCTGCGAAGGGTGCGATACCTATCCAGCGCTCACCTTTGGCTTTGCGTCCGGCAAACTGATGGATGGGTATATAATCTTCCTTGCTAAGGTCGAAGAGCGGTTTTGAGGAGTCGAGTGTGAGGGCGAGTCCCAAACTGCGGAACACATCGGCATAGCGCTCGAACATGGGGCGCAGGGGTTCGTGGTCGAGAGCGTGACCAAGGAAGGCACGTTTCTGCTTGCGCTGCTTATCGATGACTGCCACGCTGGCATGGGTCATGCGGAACCGACTGTGGAGGTATTTGGTACGGAGCACATCGTGGAGGTCGGCAACGGCATCAAAGTCCTGACGATGCAGCTGGGAGAAGAGACGTTCGAGTCCGAGCAGTCCCTTGTAGCTGTTGAGGTCGATGCCACGCACTTCGACATTTGAGGGTACCCACTCGAAGAGGGGAACGAACTTGTGACGTGTGAGCATGGTGATGCGCAGGTCGGGATGCTGACGGGCAAGAAGTGTTACGACGGGTACGGTCATGGCTACGTCGCCCATTGCCGAGAATCGGATTACAAGCAATCGCTTTATTTCTTTTGTCGGTTCCTGTTTCATGTTATTTGACAATTCTGTGCAAAAGTAAGGGTTTTAAATAGAAAAACTCGTACCTTTGCAGAGAAATTTACAAAATAAATAATGTATGGAAAGAAAAAATTATAAGAGAACGACCGTAACTTCGGCTCTGCCGTATGCCAATGGTCCTGTGCATATAGGTCACCTGGCAGGTGTGTACGTACCGGCTGACATCTACGTGAGATACCTCCGTCTGAAAGGCAGGGATGTGATGTTTATAGGCGGAAGCGACGAACATGGTGTGCCTGTGACAATCAGAGCGAAGAAGGAGGGATGTACGGTGCAGGACGTTGTGGACCGCTATCATGGCATCATCAAGAAGTCGTTCGAGGATTTCGGTATTTCGTTCGACGTATATTCACGTACAACAAGCGATACGCACCATAAGTTTGCCGCTGACTTCTTCCGCAAACTGTATGACGAGGGGAAGTTCGTGGAACAGACGACTGAACAGTTCTACGACGAGGAAACAAAGCAGTTTCTGACGGACAGAAACATCAAGGGTGAATGTCCGCGCTGCCATTCGGAAGGTGCATACGGCGACCAGTGTGAGAAGTGCGGTGCGACGCTGTCGCCCGAGGAACTGATTAATCCGGTGAATGCGATAAACGGCAATCCGCTGGTGAAGAAGGCTACGAAGCACTGGTATCTGCCGCTGAACGATTATCAGGAGTGGCTGGAGCAGTGGATTCTGAAGGATCATCAGGAATGGCGCAGCAATGTGTACGGACAGTGCAAGAGCTGGCTCGACGGCGGACTGAAGCCGAGGGCTGTGACACGTGACCTGGACTGGGGTATTCCGGTACCGGTGGAGGGTGCTGAAGGTAAGGTGCTGTATGTATGGTTCGATGCCCCAATCGGTTATATAAGCAATACGAAGGAACTATGTGAGAAGGAGCCGGAGAAGTGGGGAACATGGCAGAAGTGGTGGCAGGACGAGGACAGCCGACTCATCCATTTCATCGGTAAGGACAATATCGTTTTCCACTGTATCGTGTTCCCGGCAATGCTGAAGGCTCACGGCGATTATATCCTGCCCGACAATGTGCCTTCGAACGAGTTCCTGAATCTGGAAGGAAACAAGATTTCCACTTCGAAGAATTATGCCGTATGGCTCAACGAATATCTTGAGGAACTGCCAGGCAGACAGGACGAACTGAGGTATGTGCTTACTGCCAATGCTCCGGAGACGAAGGATAATGACTTTACGTGGGCTGACTTCCAGGCTCGATGCAATAACGAACTGGTGGCTGTGTATGGCAACTTCGTGAACCGTGCACTGCAACTGACTCAGAAGTACTACGACGGTGTGGTACCTGAGTGTGGCGAACTGACAGCAACGGACAAGGAGACGATTGCTGAGTTCGTAACCGTGAAGGACAAGGTGGAGGCTCTGCTTGAGAATTTCAAGTTCCGCGAGGCTCAGAAAGAGGCTATGAACCTGGCCCGTATCGGAAATAAGTATATCGCTGACGAGGAACCTTGGAAGGTCATCAAGACTGATCCTGAGAGGGTGAAGACCGTAATCTATATTTCGCTTCAGCTGACTGCCAACCTGGCTATCGCTTTCGAACCGTTCCTGCCGTTCTCATCGGCAAAACTGAGGGATATGATCAATATGCCGACAGTGAACTGGGAAGACCTTGGCAAGACCGACATCCTGCCTGCAGGTAAGCAATTGGGCAAACCGTCGCTGCTGTTCTCGAAGATTGAGGACGATGTGATTAAGTTCCAGATGGACAAACTGGAGGCTACTATAAAGGCAAACGAGGAGGCAAACGTCGAGGCTGTACCGGTGAAGGAAACCGTATCGTTCGAAGACTTCCAGAAGGTGGACATCCGTGTCGGAACGGTTGTAGAGTGCGAACGTGTACCGAAGATGAAGAAACTGCTGAAGTTCAAGATTGACGACGGTACAGCAAAGGGACGCACCATCGTGAGCGGTATAGCTCAGTATTACGAACCCGAACAGCTCGTAGGCAAGCAGGTACTTTTCATCGCCAATCTGGCTCCGCGTGAGTTCAAGAACGGACTGGTGAGCGAGGGTATGATTCTCTCAGCCGAGAATTGGGACGGCACACTCAGTGTCACCACCGTAGAACACGCAGTGAAGGGTGGAAGCGTGGTGTGCTGATAGCAAGTTAAAAGTTAAGAGTTAAAAGTTAAAAGTTTAATGGTATGATACGTTCTATTCTGAGCGCTTTGTTGTTTGTATTATGTGTTTCAGTCTATGCACAACGTGACTTGAAGGCTGCACAGAAAGGCAATGTTGATGCCCAATATCGTCTTGCTCAGGCATATCTCAAAGGGCAAAATATAAAACAGGATTCCCGTGAGGCTGTTCATTGGTTTCAACAGGCTGCTGAGAAGGGTCACCTTGATGCTCAGTATTATCTGGGTATAGCATATTTTTATGGAGATGGAGTGACATGTGACCAGACGAAGGCTCTTGAATGGTTTGAAAAAGCTGCTGAACAAGGTCATGTTGCCTCTATAACAAAGACTGCAGACTGCTATTTTGAGGGTACAGGATGTACGATGGATTATCAGAAGGCATTTCATTGGTACGAAATAGGGGCACAGAAAGGAAATACGACATGTCAGACCAGACTTGGCGACTGCTACTACGAAGGAAAAGGTGTGGCAAAGAATGAGGATGAAGCAAGGAATTGGTGGAAGAAAGCAGCAGACGGCGGTAATAATGATGCAAAAAAGAAGTACGAGGATGCGTTGAAGAGGTACAATGAGATGAAGAAGGAGAGAGATACCGCAGGTGAGAAATATACTTCCGGAAAAGCAGCATACAATGCCAAAAAATATGATGTTGCTATTCCGCTTTTCCAACAAGCGGCACAATACGGACATTCAAAAGCACAGTTATATCTGGCACGCTGCTACGAGGAGGGTCTCGGGGTTCAGAAGGACCTGGCTCAGGCTGCATATTGGTATGAGAAGGCTGCGGAACAGCATGAGGTATTGGCACAATATCATATTGCTGACTGTTATGAAAAAGGCATAGGAGTAGAAAAGAACGTAGAACGTGCGGTATATTGGTACAGACAGGCTGCTGACCTAGGCAATGTGTATGCTCAGTATATATATGGAAACTGCTGCTACAACGGTCATGGAGTACCACAGAACCATAAGGAGGCATTCGATTGGTATGAGAAGGCTGCCAATCAGGGACATGCCGATTCGCAATACAGACTTGCCAATTTCTATGCTGAAGGCAAGATCATTAAAAATACAGACAAAGCATATCAATGGTATGCAAAGGCTGCCAATCAGGGACATGTTGATGCCATATATCAGCTTGGAGTGTTCACATACTATGGAAAGGGTGTGAAGCACAACAAGAAGAAAGCCCGCACCATACTTGACTTGGCCGCAAGCAAAGGTAGCAAAGAGGCTGAGTCGTTCATTGAGGAGAAGTACAACAAGAAAAAGAAGAAGAAAAACTAAGCCTTTCCCTTTTTAAATATCATCGAGCATGATGAATGCTGCCCAGTAGTATGGGTCGTTAAAGCCTGCGTTACGTACTTGTTGCTGTGCGTAGCGTAGTGCGTCGTGACGATTACTGCCGTTAATCAGTGCGTTGTAGAAGTTTGTCATCATGATACCGGTAGCTTTGTCGCTGACGCTCCAGAGACTCATGAGTATGGTATGAGCACCAGCTTTCTTGAATCCACGTTGCAATCCGAATACTCCATCGTCCTTTACATCACCAAGACCTGTCTGACAGGCAGACAGAACGACGAGGTCGAGACCACGGAGGTCGAGTGCGGAAATTTCAGAAGCGGTAACAACGCCGTCTTCTATGTCTTTTGGCATTTTCATGTGTTTTCCAAACACGTTGTTTGCTCCGGCAAAAAGAAGACCTGAATAGTACATGGGGTTGTCCTTGGCTACGTTGGTGCGTCCCAAAAGATAGGATAGTGCCTTGCGTGACTTTGATCCTTCGTTGAAACTGAATCCGTGGGTTGCAATGTGGACAAGTGACTGCTCCTGTCCACTTAGTGCCTTGAAGTTTTCTTCAGTTGCTACGTAGTGTGTCAGGATATTGGCAGGGATGTTGTGCTGCATCAGTTGCTCGCCTATTCCCTGAACTTCATAGAGCGTACCTTCCAGAGGTGAGATGCCTGCACGTAGTCCTTCACCTTTGAAGTCGGTGTCATCATCTTCATCATCGGCACCGAGAATGGAGCGTATGTTATCATCGGCTGGTGTCACGTTCTGAGCCATGTCGCGTCCGAGGTCAACGTCGTAGGTCATGTATGTGGCTTTATAGTCAATTGTGCCCATAGCATGGAGTATTCTCATGGAGTCAGTACTGATGGAATAGTCGATTCCACCGAAGAGTGTGGCATTGGAGATAGGTTGCTGTATGTTTCGTTGCGTAAGTTGTTTAGTGGTAGAAAGACGATATACATTATAAACATCGCAGATGCGTTGTGTCTCATTGATTTTAAGATACTCAATACCCCATTTGTAGAACATTCCTACAGGTGAGAAGTATATGTTGTGTACTTCGGAAGTGCTACCATCGTTCTGCCATGCGCGAATGAGGGGGGCCCACACAAGGCGACCTACAGCGTCATTGTTAAAAATATGGTTGACTCCATTCTTTTTCTTTAGCATCTTAAAGAAATTGTCACCTCCGAATTCGATGCTTTCAAGATTTTCAGACTGGAAAAGTCGCACGAAACGGGGTGCAGTCCAGTCTTTGCGAAGATAGAGCGCAAAATAGGCTGTACTACCTGAACTGGTCTGCATTTCATATAGTTCGACAGCAACCTCATCTTCTTTCAGGCTTTCCGCTATCTTGACTGCCGATATATACATGTTGGAGGTGTAGTCACCATATTCTTTACTATTGCGAATGATGTCGCGTTCGAGGATGACGGCTTCTCTCGCTTTTTCTTCTGCTGCTTTAGTGTCTTCAGCGGTACCCTTTTTGTAAAGTTCATCTATTTCATCTTGCAGTTTCGTCAATTGGTTGTACTGGTCTAACAGTGTAGTATTACCAGAACGCAGAAGAAGGGTCTTGAAATCTATTTCAGAGTTCAGCAGGATACCCTTGGTGAAAAGCTGTGCGTTGTAGGCGTCGTTGAGTATCAGCGAATCGGTTGGTTGCGCATCATATACGTAAACGGGTGCCATGCTGTATACAAATTTCTTTGTGTTCCAGTAGTTTTCACGTCCGTTTGTGGACATGTGAGTAAAGTTTTTTCGCACTATCTCCGACTGAGCGATAAAGGCACGATGATAGTATTCGTATGCTTTGGCTCTGTCGCCTTTCTTAAAATAGTAATTGGAAAGGTTATATAATGAAAGTGCATGGTCAGGATGACTTGCACCTAACATCTTCTTTTTAAGTTCATAGGAATGGAGTCCGTAGTCGAGTGCTTTGTCTGTATCGCCCGTTTCGAAACAATAGATTGCAAGGTTACCCAGAATGTCTGCATAGTATGTTGATATGGTGTCACCTGCGGACGTACTGCATTCCAAAGCTTTAAGACAGCAGTCGATGGCTTCCTTCGTATTACCCGTGGCACGTTTGAAGATTGCAAGGTTGTTATATGCCCGTGCTGTAATGTCGAGTTCGTTGGGGTAGTGATCCAAGATACTTATGGCCTGATTACATATTTCGATTGCCTTTGTCGTTTTTTTATTGCGATGATAATAGCTCGACATGGTGACGTAAGCATTGGCTAAACCGATGGAATCGTGGTTTTCCTCATAAATCTTAACAGCTTCGTTCAGAGTGGAGATACCTTGCGAATAGTTACCGCTAGCTGCATAGGTCTGAGCTCGTTTTGCAAGTGATATGGCGTAGAGGTTACTTTTTTTGTTTACCTGCACGTTCTGCATGCTGTACAAAAGGTCGTTAGAACGTTCTAGATTGCCGATTTTTGCATATAATGACGAGAGGTCGCCTAAACACTGCTGGTAACTTATACCCGAAACTCCTTCAACATCGTAAAGGATCTTTTTTGCTCTCTCCAATAATGCGATTGCTTCTGTATAGTTCTCGTTGTCGCGATGAATAGTGGCCGTATTCATCAGTAATTTTGAGAAGAAAGGGTTGACTGTGTCTTCGGCTTGCAAATAGATGTCCATACTCTCATTTGCATAGACGATAGCATCTTTGAGATTCTTGAGTCTAGCAAGCTGAAGTGAATGGTTGGAGAGTATCTGAGCGTATTTTGTGTTTTTTACACCAAATACTTTACGTCCTAACTTGAATATGTCTTTGCTAAGTTTTTCTGCTTTATCCAATTGTCCTGTCTGTGAGTAACAAATTATGAGGAGATTGGCAGTAGTGACATAGTTTTCGGTTTTCTTCGTTGAAGTTTTTAGTGACAACTCGGCATACTCGATAGCTTTCTCTATGCCTTCAGTACCTCCCATTGTGTAGTAGAACGTAGCTATACTTCCGTAGCTTGTCCCTACAAGATCTTTGTCAACAGGTTTCATTTTGCGATAATACTCCATTGCCTCCAATTCTGTCTCGATAGCTTTTTCCGGCTTGCCGTAAGACGAATATACAATGGCCAATTCGTGTACAGCATTGCCTATGAGGTTGTAATGCTGCATCATGGCCTTTCGCATTTCAATTTCCTCTTTGCGCAAACGGATAGCTTCTGTCATATTACCACTACGATATGCAGCGTTGGCAGAAGTAACAAGCAAATCTAACTCCTCTACTGTCTGAGCGTATGTTCTATTTACACATATTATAATAAATAGAAAAGACAAGAAGACAACTTGTCGGCACTGGTGTATTCTCATAATATGTACGAGTTGGTACGAAAAGATTTTATTCTTTTTCCAATAAAGAGTCAGGTAATTCGAAATCGACAAAAAGTGAATCTTCCGTATCACGTTCGATTGCACCACCGACATCGTTGATTGCACGTTGCGAAGTCAACACTCCTTTTCCCTGAATTTGTTTCATCATGTAGCTCAGGTACATCTTTGTAAGATCCTTTGTTGAGTTAGAGGATTTTCCAATCATACGAGCAATGGTTGATGTACCCGGAGTACTGAGTGTGTGTTGCTTACTGTTGACGGGGTCAATGATAACTAACTGTGAATTTTTCCCAATGGTTATTACGGATGATTTGAATAGTGACTGACGCACGTTGAGTTCGGATGATATCCTCCCCTTTACTTCTTTTACTACGCCAATGACAGAATATACATAATAGTCCGGTGTTTCATTTATTTCTTTGGCGTTGACAGGTGCGACAACCGATATAAGCAGCAGCGCAATGGTGATGATTGATTTGATTTTCATAGTAGATTGTTATTATTGGTTTTTCGTTTGTTTGTTTTCACGATAATTTCTATATGCCTCCTTTCCTGACTCGTAGAAAAGGCGCGCTTCGACGAGTAATGCAATACTAACGAGTAGGATACCAGGATTGAAGTAATATTCAAACTTGTAGAACAACATGAAGTTAAGATAGATAAGTACAAGTATCCATATCAGGTTGATGGCATTCTTTGTAAGAGCCGAACTGAAAAAGAACCGTACCCAGAGATTCTTCTGGCGACTTGTCCAACGAGCCAATTCGGTTTGCATGATGTCGGTAAGCACTACAATGATGTATGATATGAGTAGTACGATGTACCATGGAACGATGATTGTGCGGTGATGTTCCAGAATGGTCTGCGTGATGTATGACTGAATCACTGTTCCTGGTGTACGTCCGTAGGGTGAGTAATGCATATCAGCATCGTCATGAGTAGCTCCGATAAAAACAATACGGTCTTTTAGCAGGTGGGCATATTGTGCGATGGAGTCGTATGGGACGACAGGAAATTCCGTAGGTGTATAGTCGATGATATATTCCTGGGTGTTGGCAAATTCCTCAACTGAAGGTGTGTAAGCTTGTGCAACCCTGTAGGGCATTGACTGAACTGTGTCGCCATTACATATCATCTCTGTAGTCAGTTTGCGTACAATCATGCCAGTACCGTCGTAGCGAAGGTTAGAATATCCCTCGTTAACGCCATCGGCAAATGTAAAGAATGAATGACGGGCATTTTTGAATTCACCTTTTTCGTAATCATAGCCTGTCATCTTGAAGGCATATACTGCATTCTCCAAACTTAAAACTCCCTCAGCCAGACGATTGCTACCTAAGGAGTCACCACGAAATCCTTCGTATATGCAGTCAACTCCAACTACTGCGGGGTGACATGCTGCTACTTCCTCCATTAGCTGACCTATTTTACGACGTTCATATAGTTGGGTTGCATCAACGATAGTTATCAAATCACTCTTTTGCACATTACCTGCATCTCTCATCATCTGGTAATATATGTCAGATATGGAGATGTTATATATGATGCGCGATACAGGGTTCAGGAATGCGAAGTGTACAGTCATATATGTGCATACGAGCAAAATGCCCATTGCCATAGCTGCCAGTATAAAGTGGTCTTTATGGAATAATCGTTTCATATTATAATACAATAATGGCTACCTCCACAAGTGAAGGCAGCCATATTGATAATGATTTATTTACCTACGATGATAACGCAACGGTTCTTGTCGTTCTCTGGGAATGGCTGGATTGTGTCACCGTGAGAATCAACCTTGAGCTGAGATGCGGGGATACCTTCCTGCTGCAGTGCTTTAGCAACCTTTTCAGCACGTTGCTGTGCATATTCCTTGTTAATTTGAGGATTACCAGTGCCTCTGTCGGCATAACCATCGATTGTGACAACTTTGTCGGGGTTTTTCTTACACCATTCGGCAACCTTCTTTATTATCTCTTTCTTATTGGCATCCAAATCTGTCTCTCGAATTTGGTAGAAAAGAGTCTCGTTGGTTGGTTCCACTGCGATAGCAATGGCTTGATTAGCATTCTCTTTATCCATATCGGAGTCGCTTGTACCATAGTCAACAGGAGTAACGACAGGGGCTGCAACAATCTTATCCGGTTTCTTCTGACCGAACTTGTATGTAATTGATAACTGTGCTGTGAAGAGCCAGTCGTTCGAGTTGTTGAACTTAGAGTTGAAACGATCGGAAACGTTGTTCAGGTCGGCTTCAACACCTACGCTCCAATGGCGACTGATGTTGAAATCGGCAAGAAGACCGACACGGAGGTTGTGGCTGAGCAACTGCTTGCGTGTAGTATTAGGTCCCCATGCATTGGAAATGTCTTCCTGAATTGCAGTAGCTGTACCGGCAGAGACTGCGTTGCGGTTTGCACGTACGATGTCTGCAAATTCGTTGTTCTTCCATGCGTAGTTAGCTCCAATACCTCCGATGAAGAAGAGTTCGAACGGACGGTTGTTCTTTGCCTTGAAGATATTGAAGATGTTAACCATCACATCGATGTCTCCTGTGATGTATTTGAATTTGTAATTAGCACCAATGGATTTCAGTCCGTTCTTGGTCTCGTAGCCATTGAAATGGAGGCGTGCTCCAATGATGTTGGAGAACATACGACCTACGCCGATACTGAATGTAGGATTAAACTTGCTGCCCGGTGAGAATACTTTGTTTACACCACCTTGCACCTGAATGAATGTGTAGGGCTGCGGCTTGTAACCCAGCGCCTGTGCTTCGGCATCTGCTTCAGGGTTCTGAGCTGTCGCTGTCAGTGAAACCAAACCCAGCACGACTGTAGCAATGATAGATTTAAGATTACGCATAATTATTAAATGTTTTGTTGTTTTTGATAGTAAAAGCGCGTCAAAATTAGTTAATATTCAATAAACAAGCAAAATTTGATGGTTTTTTTTCACTTTTTTCTGATTTTTCCCGCTTTAAGACGTGATTTCTAGGCTAATATAAAAGCACGTTGAATATCTGAGGGGTGTTGTAAATAATCGAACAGATGAAATAAACCACAAAGAAGAAGCCGACAACATAACACAGTGTTTTGAGCACTGTGTTGAGCCAATCGTACTCAAATTTTATCCATGTGGGAACAACCCTCATGATAAAGATTCCGAGCAACACGAATAATACTGTCGTAGTCATCTTCTCTGTACGAATAGTTTTGTCTCTGTCGGCGATTTGCCGAGTCAGCTTCTACTTGTTGCCTTCAATCCACTTGCGTGCATTGACGAATGCTTCGACCCAAGGAGTGATTTCGTCGCCACGACGGTCGGTAGGATAGTATGCCTGCTGCCAAGGGAAGATAGCTCGTTCGAGGTGTGGCATCATAGCCAGGTGACGTCCGTCGGCAGATGCCAGACCTGCTACGTCGTAGGTAGAACCGTTTGGATTAGCCGGGTAACCCGAGTAGTTGTATTTTGCTACGATGTTGTATTCGTTTTCAGACTTTGGCAGACGGAAGTTACCCTCGCCGTGAGCCACCCAGATGCCGAGTTTGTTGCCCGAAAGACTGCCGAACATAACTGACTGGTTCTGTGGAATCTGCAGAGTTACGAACTCGCTCTCGAATTTATGACTCACGTTGTGGTCCATGCGTGCATAGTTATGTTTGTAGTCGAGCAGACGCTGTGCATCGAGCAGATTGTCGGAAACTTCCTGATTGTTGATGAGTCCGAGTTCGATCATGAGCTGACAACCGTTACAGATACCAAGTGAGAGGGTGTCCTTGCGGCTGTAGAATTTATCAAGCGCTGCCTTTGCTTTCGGATTGAAGAGGAAGGCTCCTGCCCAACCCTTCGCACTTCCGAGCACGTCGGAGTTGGAGAATCCGCCACAGAATACAATCATGTTGATTTCATCGAGGGTTTCACGTCCACTGACGAGGTCGGTCATCATTACATCCTTGACATCGAAACCTGCAAGATAGAGTGAGTATGCCATTTCACGTTCGCCGTTGGTTCCTTTCTCACGGATGATGGCAGCCTTCGGACGATTGACATTCTTTTCTGTCTTATGGGCTTCAAGGTCGATGCCGTATTGTGCCATTTTACCGGTGAAATCAGCATTGAACTTATGTTCGATGGGCTGGTTCTTATAATTATGGAAGCGTTCTTCAGCCATACCGTTGAAGCTCTGCTTCGTGTCGAGACGGAAAGATGTAGAGTACCATACATCACGGAGTGCATCGATGTCGAAACGACGTGTACGGCTGTCTTTCTTTACAACGATCTGGCGTTCCTTGATAGGATGACCGATTTCAACGAAGCCTACGCCTGCATTGTCGAGCATCTTCTCAACTGTTGCCTTGTCGGAGTTCTTTACCTGTACGACTACTCCCGGATTTTCTGCGAAGAGGAGTTTTACAGGGTCTTTCTCGTTGATGCCGTTGAGGTTGGCTTCGATACCGCCTTTCTGGTTGGCAAATGTCATTTCGAGCAGACAGGTGATGAGTCCGCCGGCTGAAATATCATGTCCTGCAAGCAGGAGTCCTTCTTTTACCAGTTCGTTGACTGCCAGGAAGGCATCGCGGAAGTATTCAGCATTCTTCACTGTAGGTACATCGCTACCAACCTTTCCGAGACTCTGGGCAAAGGCGCTGCCACCGAGTTTGAGTGTGTCGAAACTGAAGTCGATATGCAGGAGGGTGGTGTCGCTGTCGTTTACGAGAACCGGAGAAACCACTTTGCGTATGTCGCTCACTTCGCCACCTGAACTTACGATGACTGTACCCGGACTGACAATCTTGCTGCCGTCGGGGTATTTCTGTGTCATTGAGAGGGAGTCTTTTCCTGTCGGTACGTTGACCTGCAGTTCGCAGCAGAAGTCGGAGAGTGCCTTGACTCCGGCATAGAGACGTGCGTCCTCACCTTTCTGACTGCGGCACGGCCACATCCAGTTGGCAGAGAGACTGACAGAGTCGAGACCGTCTGCCATCGGAGCCCATACGATATTCGTAAGTGATTCGGCAACGGAGAGCACACTACCTGCTGCAGGGTCGGCAAGTCCTGCCTGTGGTGCATGACCTATGGCTGTTGCAATACCTTTCTCACCGCGATAGTCGAGAGCTACTACTCCGCAGTCGCTGAGCGGCAACTGAATCTCACCCTGACACTGCTGGTGTGCTATCTTACCGGTCACACTGCGGTCCACCTTGTTGGTGAGCCAGTCCTTACATGCTACGGCTTCGAGTTGCAGTACGTTTTCGAGGTATTGCTCTATATCATTATATGAATATGTGACGTCTTCGTATTTGCGTTCTACGGTCTCGTCTCTCATATATGTCTTCGGAGAGTGACCGAACATCTGTGCCACATCGAGGTCGAACGGACGTATTCCGTCGCCCTGTTCAAAGGCAAAGTGAGCATCACCGGTGGTTTCACCTACTACGTACAGCGGTGCACGTTCGCGTTCTGCTATCTTGCGTACGTGGTCGATATGTTTTTCGTCAATAAGCAGACCCATACGTTCCTGACTTTCGTTTGCAATGATTTCCTTGCTCGAAAGGGTCTGGTCGCCGATAGGCAGTTTGGTCATGTCGATAAGTCCGCCGCACTCCTCAACCAACTCTGACAGACAGTTTACGTGTCCGGCGCTACCGTGGTCGTGTATAGAAACAACGGGGTTGACGTCTTCCTCGCAAAGAGCACGGACGAGGTTGTTTGCTCTCTTCTGCATCTCAGGGTTGGCACGCTGTACGGCATTCAGTTCGATACCGCTTGAGTAACGACCTGTATCAACCGAGCTGACAGAACCGCCACCGAGTCCGATGCGGTAGTTGTCACCACCTACTACTACTATCTTATTTCCTTTCTCGGGTGTACCTTTCAGACAGTCGCGCTTTGTACCGTAGCCCACACCACCAGCCAGCATGATAACCTTGTCGTATCCATAGTTTTCGCTGTTTTCAGAGTGCTCGAAGGTAAGTACGGAACCACAGATGAGCGGTTGTCCGAACTTATTACCGAAGTCGCTGGCACCGTTGCTCGCCTTTATGAGAATCTGTTCGGGTGTCTGATAGAGCCATTTGCGAACGGGCAGAATCTTCTCCCATTCATGTTCGCAGCCGGCATGGTTGCGCGGATAGGATGTCATGTAGACAGCAGTACCGGCAATAGGCCAGCTACCTACTCCACCTCCCATACGGTCGCGGATTTCACCTCCCGTACCTGTAGCTGCACCGTTGAACGGTTCGACGGTGGTAGGGAAGTTATGTGTCTCTGCCTTCAGCGAAATGACCGATTCGATATCCTTTACGACGAAGTAGTCGCTTGTGGAGTGGTCTTTCGGAGCAAACTGCTCTACTACCGGTCCCTGGCTGAATGCCACGTTGTCTTTATATGCAGAAAGAATCTTATTCGGATTCTCCTGAGTAGTCTTTTTAATCATCTGGAAAAGCGAACTCTCTTTCTCTTCACCGTCGATGATGAATGTACCACCGAAAATCTTGTGACGGCAGTGCTCAGAGTTGATCTGTGCGAAACCGAACACTTCCGAGTCGGTGAGTTTTCTGCCCAGCTGTCCTTCTACCTTGTGAAGATACTCTATCTCTTCGGGAGAAAGTGCCAGACCCTCCTGTTCGTTGTATTCTTCGAGGTTCTCGATAGAAATGATGGGAGCAGGCTTGATGTTGACAGTGAAGATATCCTGATTGAGTCCTTTGTACATGCGCTGAAGCATAGGGTCGAACTCAGCGTTCTCGTCTTTTACGGGGAAGTACTCCTCGATTCGGCTAACTCCTTTGAGTGCCATATTCTGAGTGATTTCTACGGCATTCGTACTCCATGGGGTAATCATCTCGCGACGGGGACCTACGAAATAGCCTTCCAATTCCTGCTTGTCGAGCAGTGTTGCTTCGTTGTAAAGCCAGCAGAGAGAGTCAATCTCCTGCGAACTGAGGGTGTGGTCAACGCTTGTAGCTAAAATGCTTTTGCTGGGTGTCTGAAAAAAATAGATCATATTTCGTTTTTTCTTGTTTGTCAAAATTAGAATTGAATATTGGCTATCTCATAGGTGCTCATCATCTGCTGTTCACCTGTCTCCATGTTCTTCACTGTTACTTTCCCTTCTGCCATTTCCGTTTCGCCTACAATGGCTACATACGGTATGTTCTTGGCATTGGCATAAGCCATCTGTTTCTTCATCTTCGCTGAGTCGGGATAAATCTCGGCACTGATGCCTGCAGCCCTAATCTTGGCAATGATAGGCAGACAGAAGTCCATCTCTTTCTCGCCGAAGTTTACAAACAGTATCTTTGTTGTGCTGACAGCATCCTTGGGATAGAGGTCGAGCTGGTTGAGTACATCGAATATTCTGTCGGCTCCAAACGAGATACCTACTCCGGAGAGTCCCGGCATACCGAAGATACCGGTCAGGTTGTCGTAGCGTCCGCCACCGGTGATACTTCCCATCTCTACATCGAGGGCTTTCACCTCGAATATGGCACCAGTGTAGTAGTTGAGACCGCGTGCAAGTGTGAGGTCGAGTTCCACTTCGTTGTTCAGTCCGTTCAGCTTTGATATAATGTATTCACATTCTTCCACACCCTTCAGACCCGTCTCACTGTTTGCCAGGACACGACGCATAGTTGCCAGTTTTTCGCTGTTCGTACCTTTCAGATTGATGATAGGCTGCAGTGTCTCGATTGCCTCGGCAGGAATTCCGTTTGCTGCCAGTTCGGCATTTACGTTGTCAAGTCCTATCTTGTCAAGTTTATCGATGGCCACAGTTATATCGACAATCTTATCAGCCTGACCTATTATCTCAGCTATACCACTGAGAATCTTACGGTTGTTTATTTTTATGCATACCCTGATGCCGAAACGTGTAAATACGGTGTCGACAATCTGCATCAGTTCCACCTCGTTAAGAAGGCTGTCGCTACCCACCACATCGGCATCACATTGATAGAACTCTCTGTAGCGTCCTTTCTGTGGACGGTCAGCTCTCCATACGGGCTGAATCTGGTAACGTTTGAATGGGAGTGACAACTCTTCACGATGCTGTACCACATATCTTGCAAATGGTACGGTGAGGTCGTATCTCAGTCCCTTCTCACAAATCTTTGCAGCCAGAACATTCGGATTTCCATCAGCCGGCGACAGTGGAGTACCTTTCAAGAAATCACCACTGTTCAGAATCTTGAACAGGAGTTTGTCTCCTTCTTCGCCGTATTTGCCCATCAGAGTTGACAGATTCTCCATTGCCGGAGTCTCTATCGGTTGAAAACCATACAGGGCATATACTTCTTTGATTGTATTGAAAATGTAGTTTCTTTTTGCCATCTCAAGAGGCGAAAAGTCTCTTGTTCCTTTGGGTATGCTTGGTTTTTGTGCCATGTTCTTGTAAATTTCTCTGCAAAGGTACGATTAAGCGAGCGCAGAACAAAATAAATTTATTTATTTTTTATGCCGAACCGAAAGAGCAGCGAGCGCAAATCCAAGTTTACTTGAACTTTGCCGAGTCGCGTTTGAGGAAGGCGAAGCCAGCCCCGTGCGTATCTTTGACGAAGTTGACAAAACTTCGGCGGCACCTGAAGCAAAAACTTTCAAGTGCCGCCTGACATATTATCTAACTAAAACCTTTTTCTCTTTTTTTTATAGTCTCAACGTTGTGAGACTTCTTTTTACCTTATTATTTCAAAATAGAAATATTGGCTACGATTGCTGCAACTGCTACGAGAACTGCAGCGATAATTGTCATTGTTGCCATAATACAGTCTCCTTTCTTTTTTTACTTTAACTTTTAATACCTAAATAGGGCGAACCCTGTTATCCTTCCTACAATCAATTTTCTTACCTCAAACTTCTACTTATCGAAACACAATCTTTTTTACTAACCTTTAAACTAACCTTTTTTTTACTTTAACTAACCTTTTAAAACTACCTTAACTAACCTTTATGTCTTTAACCTTTTTAATCTATCTTTATTACCTTTCTTGTCTTTTGACGATGCAAAGGTACGGCGGTTTTCAAATGTGGCAAACTTTTTATAGGAAAAATGCAATAATTTTGTGAAAAAGATGACATAAATCAAGTAATGTGTGGGAACACACAACCATTTTTGCCATTTGTGCGCCCGCACAGCCCTATTTTAGGGGGTGCGTAAGAATGTGCGTTTTGGGAGTAAAAAAAGACGTATTCCAAATCCTCGGAATACGCCTTGATTTTGCTGTACTATAATATAAATAATGTATATTATATATAATGTGTAAATGTAAGTGTAAGTCTATTCATGTTCTTCAATACCGGCATTCTTCTTCACTGTGGCATCGATGAGCAGACTGAACACAGAACCGTCACCTTCGCTACTGTCCACCATGAGTTTGGCATTCATACCCTCTGCCAGCTTATTGGCTACGTTGAGTCCGAGTCCGAGTCCTGGTACGAACTCATTATCTTTCCAGAAGAGATTGAACACAGCAGTCTGTTTTTCCTTCGATATACCGCAACCCGAGTCCTCAACTCTGAATTCCACCTGCTTATCTTTATAGTGGTACTGAGCCGTTATGAATATGATACCCTGCTCGGTAAACTTAATAGCATTACTTACATACTGGTTGAGAATATACTTCACGCGTACGCGGTCAGTATTCAGATATATGTCGTTGTGCGAACTCGACACAGTGAACGTTACGCCCTTTGGAATCTTGTCCTGCCAGTCGTTCTGTATCTCCTGCAGCAGTTCCGATGCGTTAAACTCCGAATTCACGTACTTCAACCTTCCGCTTTCTATTCGTGAGAACATCAGGATATCCTCTATCATTGCTGCCAGTCGGGTGTTGTTCTCATTAATATAGAAGGCGATATCGTCCAGTTCCTGTTGTGAGAGGGCATTTGGAGGCAGTGAGATTACAACGTCGCTGAAACCTACTACGGCATTGAGCGGTGTACGTATCTCATGACTGATGGTCATCAGGAAGTCTTCCTTGCATTTGGCTTCCTCCGACAACTGAATAGCCATCTTCATCTCCTCCTCATATTTCTTCGACTCGTTGATATTGATTACAAGTCCGTCGATACGTTTCTTGTTACCCTTCGTCTTGAAGACCACAAACCGAAGCTGCCACCATTCATACTGTCCGTCCTCGTCAACGTCGGCATAGATATCATACTGATGTGCTCCTTCTATCTGGAGCGACTGTCCGATAAACTGAATATTCTCCTTGTGTTCAGGATGGATATGATCCAATACATTATTCACACCTTCCTCGTTTCTCAAAGGTCTGCTGTCGGCTCCGTTGAGTGAAAGAATACGCAGGTTAGCCTTTTGTCTGATATTCGATATCAGAACCTGATCCGAACGCTCTCTCCAATAGTTGATGAGAGCCAGCCAAATCATTATTATTCCGGCAACGAAAAGTATGAGGATAAGGTACTCTGCATAGTACAGTAGCGGGTACTTGTACTTTATCGGTGCATTGACTATTTGGAATCTGTTTGAATAATCATAGTAATTCAGCCCGAGTTGCTCCATTGCCTGGTAGTCCATGTAATAGTGCTTCTCGTGCTGTTTTCCCGACAAATCGCTTGAGAACTCTCCATGCAGAATCTTCGAAGCCGTATTAGCCAGATCGGTGGCTACAGTCTGGTGACTTGCAAAATAACCCGCCAGGTAGCGTGCCCTTCCATTACCGAATCCTGCCTTGACAGCGGTGAACTGCGGTCGGTTGGTCTTGTCTATGATGGCATTGGAGAACAAGTCCATCTTTACAGACAACTGCGGGAACATCCACGCATGCATATACATCTCTGTCTCATGTTCTGCTATTGTCAGGTCTGTTTCTTGATGTCCATTCTTGTTTTTGAAATCATTCATTCTCACAGCCGAAGTGGTGTAAATGAATATACTGTCGTTGAAGTGAGTAGAGATTCTTTCTATGTCACTGATGTCGGGCGACTGTCCTATTCTGTTCACGTATGGCGGACGGGCTATGGTCTGAGCCAGTTCCTTCCTGATTATAGTGTCCTGCTGGAACCGGTCCAGTTCTATGTTTATCACATTCTTTCCCGTCAGCTCGACAGCCAGGTTTATATTTGCAGGATAGTCTATCGGGTCGTAGAACACTACGATATTCTTATGCTCCCTGAGCATATTCCAACTTGGGTGATGCAAACCACCGAACACAATAGGCAGAGTGTCGATATAAGCAATAATCTTCTTGTTTTTGCTTGTCATGATATCGTTGACCGCACGGTCACCCTCTGCAATGATAAGGTCGGGTCGCCATCCGATTCTCTGTATCGAGTCGAGCATTTCCTGTACTACTTTATCGCTGTTGCTCATCGGGTTCTCCAGACCCATATAAACGTTCTTGATATCAGCATTTATGCCTTGGCGTCGCAGTGTCGACTGCAGACATTCGTCAAACTTGATAAAGTTGAAGAATTGTTTTGAGTAGCAATGGAACACCAGAATGTTATTCTGTGGTGCCTGTTCAGTTTCTTTGTTGCATGAAGTGAACAGTCCGGCACTCAGTCCGAATGTGAGTACAATCAGCAGACTCTGAACGAAACGCGGCAGACGGAAGAAGAACTTACTGCCTACTCCCAGCTTACTCTCTATTCCGACACTTCCTCCCTGCTTCTCAATGATAGTCTTGCTGATGTTCAGACCCAGACCCGTACCCTTGTCGTTCTCCTTCTCTTTATAATAACGGTCGAACAGGTGTTTCTGTGCTTCCTCATCCACACCTATACCCGTATCCTTTACATATACCTCGACCATATCTTTCTCTGGCACACGGTCCCATCCCAGCGTTACCGAACCGGCTGCCGTAAACTTGAACGCATTGCTGAGGAAGTTGTTTATTACCTGCATGGTTCGGGTTGTGTCGATATTTACCATAAACTCTCCCTCCGCCGGTACAAGGTCGAACTGCAGATGAGTAGGTGCAATAATCCTGTTTGTCATATACACCTTCTGCACCACCTCTCCGATGTCCGCCGGTTTCATTATCAGTTCCAGTTCACCGGTTTCCAGTTGAGCCTTCTTCATCACACTGTCAATCATATTCAGAATCATATCTGTGTTCTGGTGTATGATCTTGCCGTATTCCTCGCGTTCACCTTCCTCGAAAGTCATATCCTTGTTTGTGAGCAGCATCGAGAATCCGGTTATGGCATTGAGCGGAGTACGCAGGTCGTGACTTATATTCGCAAGGAAATTCTCCTTCAGAGCCACCTCACTTGCTTTCATCTGTGCCTCGGCAAGTTTGTCCTCCACAGCCTTCTTCTTGTCGATATTAAGCATGATACCATACAGGTAACCGGTACTTGCAGCCTCTTCCGTGACGGTATAGGTCATCTCGTACCACGACCATGTCTGTCCTTTGTTGAACGTAAGCTGGAACCGTAACGTCTTCTTTCCGCGTTGATTCCTGAAATCCTCCAGCAGTTGCAGCGACGGATGACTTTTCTTGTGTACAATCTTCTCGAAGTCATGCTTTGTAATGGTGTTATTGTCCATATTATGCTTTGTCGCAAACTCCTTCGAGAATGTTATATTATTTCCGTTTATATACCACAGACTGTCATCGCTGTCCGAGAAAATCAGGTCGTGCATCTTATCCTCGTATAACAGGTCGTCAAGCAGTGCTCTCTGTCCTTTCTGTCGCCAGTGGTACAGGAGTTCAGCCATACCGATGACAAGCAGGAACACCACGATAGCCACAATCGTGATAATGAAATGGTACAGGAACGGATTTTCCAGTGCCATCGGAGCGTTTACGATGTGGTACTTGCCTGCAAATTCCTCATACCTCAGCACAGGGTGATACATCTTCATGGCGTTATAATCCAGATAGAAGTCACTCATGTGCACCGTCGTGTTCAGTGCCGTAGGCGACGTACCCTTAAGTATTCTTGATGCATAATCGACCTGGTCCTTTATCTGTACCTCGGTCGAAGTGAAGAAACCACCCAGGAATCTGATTTTCTTCGAATTATTGAACTGTGCCCTGATACATGTGAACTGAGGTTTCGGAGTAAAGTCGAGCAGAGCGTTCGAATAGATATCATACTTCACCTGTATATGACATGCGTTCTTGGCATTCTGCAAAGCCTGCTGCAGTTTCTTCTCACCCGCATATATCACATGTCTGTTCGCAGCATTCTCCTGAGGATTGGCAAACGAGATGAAGTCGATAATCGTCTTCGATGGGAATCTCTTCCTCAGGTACTTCTTATCCAGTGTCGGCAGGTGTACAATGCTGTTGTTCACAAAACGTGTGGTGTCCGACAACTGTCCGTAGAATTTCTTTCTCAGTTCCCTTTCATACGGTGTGTCGTCCAACTCCACATAAGCCATGTGTTCTCCCGTCACTGTGTACATCATCTCGATGCATCGCGGCAGGTTGATATTATTTCCGAATCCCGTCATCAGCGGATAATGCATCACGGAGTCACGTATCAGTCCGTTTATTCCGGCAAAGACTATCGGAGTACTGAAAAACAGCGAGTCGCATGGTCTCTCCTTGAACACCCACGAGAGGGCAGGGTCGTCATTCACCAGAATGATGTCCGGTTTCCACTCCCTTATCGAATCCAGGTACTGGGGCCAGTCCTCCGTAGTGAACACATGAGGCGGTCTGTGAATCAGATTGGCATAAATATGGTGGATATTGGCTCTGATGCCGGCTCTCTTGAACTCATCCTTCATCAGGTCTTGAAAGTACGCACCTTCCTCGCCGCTGGCATCCCACGAGTGAAGCACTACGACATTGTAGGTCTTCGCAATATGGGTACCATCGCCACACGATATAATAATCCCTGTTGTCACAATAGCTAATATTGCCACACACAGATATAACCGCACGGTATTTTTCATGAGTTGCATAGGCGTTACAAATGCGAAGATACGAAGATTTTACCATTCACGTCTAATTTTTGGAAAAAAAATCATACTTTTGCACAAACAAGACAAAAAAACTGACAAAGTGGAAATATCAAATGTAAATCTTGGCACTCGCCCCGTGCTACTTGCTCCGATGGAGGACGTCACCGATCAGGCGTTCCGCATTCTCTGCCGTGAGTTCGGAGCATCGATGGTTTATTCCGAATTTGTCAGTGCCGATGCCTTGATTCGTTCCGTACAGCGTTCGCTCGAAAAGATTCGTATCGAGGACGTTGAACGTCCCGTTGCCATACAGATTTACGGTCGTGATGTGGAAAGTATGGTTGAGGCTGCCCGCATCGTAGAGTCAGAGGTGCACCCCGACATTATTGATATCAACTTCGGTTGCCCCGTCAAGAAAATAGCCGGAAAGGGTGCCGGTTCGGGTATGCTGCGCACCCCCCAACTCCTTCTCGACATCACGCGGGCTGTGGTCAGTGCCGTCCATACTCCCGTCACCGTCAAGACCCGTCTGGGTTGGGACGTGGCAACCATGCACGACGCCTCCCTCTTCCTTCCCGACGCACCCAAGGGCAAAGCCTATATCCTCGAGTTGGCAGAACGTCTTCAGGATTGCGGCATAGCTGCTCTTACCATACATGGTCGCACCCGTTCGCAGATGTATCAGGGCGAAGCCGACTGGACACTCATCGGAGAGGTGAAGAACAATCCGAACATCCACATTCCAATCATCGGAAACGGAGATATCTGCACAGCCGAACAGTGTCGCGATGCCTTCGACCGCTATGGTGTCGATGCCGTCATGGTGGGGCGTGCCAGTCTGGGACAGCCTTGGCTTTTCCGCGACATGCGTACCTTCCTCGACACCGGTTCGCACGATACGTCCATGACCATCGATTGGAAGTTTGCCGTTCTGCGCCGTCAGATAGAGCAGTCCGTTGCCTACAGTCTGCGTACCGACAACGGTATGAAAGAAAGAAGGCGAACTGAACTCGGAGGCATCATCCACGTGCGTCGCCACCTTGCCAGTTCACCTTTATTCAAGGGTATTCCCAATTTCCGCGAACTCCGTATCCGCATCCTGCGTGCAGAGAGTCAGTCCGAACTCTTCTCCCTGCTCGACGAAGCCCGTCAGTTTATTCTGAAATCCAAGTAAAATATTCCGTACCTGTCATGGTACCCTTAACCTTGTATCCCGGACTGTTTGCCGCCGGTCCGCTAAGTGTCACCTGACCTCCCGTAGCCGTAAGGTCTGCTTCCGCATAAACACCTTCGCTGCTCGTTCCAGTCACCTTAAGGTCTATTGTTCCACCTTCAATAATTACATTACCGCCGTCCAGTACCGTCAACGAACTCTTCGAGTCGTTACCTTTCAGTCCGATGGCGTCATATCCGCTGACCGACCCCTTTACGGTTCCTCCCGTCATGTAAGTGTGCCAGTTGCTCTGAATACCTATGGCTGAAGCAGCCTCCACACTCAGGTTTACCGTTCCTCCGCTGATTACTACTATCGAGTCAGCCTTCAGTCCCTTTCCCGCACCCAAATCCACGGTCAGGTTCAACGTACCTCCACTGATATAAGCGTTTCCATAGTCGTCACAATCGATGAGATCGCCCTTTATGTCAGAAAAATTCAGTGTACCGCCACTCATCTTGAAGTAGTTGTTTGCCGGGTCCTGATCACCCTTTCCGCAGTGGATACCGTCACCTACCGAACCTACGATATTTATCGTTCCGGTAGTCTTCTTCAGTTGCATATACTCCTTCGAACACAAGGCATGCCTTGCCTTTCCGGTCACGTTCAGCGTACCGCCACCCTCTATCTCCAGGTGTCCTTTCGTATAGAACGCTCCCTTCTTGTCGTTCAGGACATTATCCGTAAAACTGTTTTCCGTTCCTTCCTGCAGAATCACCGACACTCGCTTTCCGCAGTTTATATGCATGGCAGGTGTCGCCGTCGTACTCGTCAGGTTAACTCCCGCCAGCAGCATAGTCAGTTTGTAGTTGCTGTTGATAGTCAGCGAACCGCTTGCCGACGTACCCTTCACCCTGTAGATATATTCTGTCAGTACCGCACTGTCCAGAGCAAGTACTACGTCACTGCTCGTTCCCGATGCACAACTCACACCCACAGCTGCCGATGGAATCGACACATCTGCCAAATCACCGCTGTACGTAATATCGATGAAAACGGGTTTTGGTATAGTGTCCTCATCTTTTTCGAGGTCTTTCAGGTAACTCTCGTCGTTACAAGCTGACATCGCAGCTACACATATTATAATATATAAGAACCGTAACTTTTGCATAATCAGAATTTGAAACTGTAACCTAAACCGACGATATGCCCGTTGGGTTCGTCATCATCGTTTTCCTTTTGATACCTGTAAAACACATTCAGCGTGTGCTGCTTCGTTATCTTGAATTCCGTACCGCCGATGAACTTCCACTTCCAGGCATCGTTCCCCAGTCCGCATCCGTAATCTACCGCCACGTACGGTTCCCACGGACATCTCTTCCTGCTGTACTGCAACGTCAGCTTCGAGCGGAGCATCCAGCGGTTCTTGCAGTACTTGATTTCATCCACCGTATAGACGGTGTCGGTAGGAGCTGCGTTGTAGCGGTACTTCGTCCTGAACTTCGTGCGCTCGGTAGTAGCCTGGTAGAAGTGATTGTACTGCACCGTCTCCTTCAGGGTTACACTCAGACGTTTGAAGAGTTTGACAGAATAAGCCACACTCATGTTCAGTCGGCTGCGTCCCCTCCAGAACGAAGCATCGTAGTTATGTCCTACGTTATATCCTTTCTCTATCGGTCCGAACTCACCATTGCCCAGATAGTTGAACTTATCCGAGTAGTACTTCGTCTTGTACGTGTCCTTGGTTTCCGACAGATTCTTCATCCACATCTGTTCGAACGTGACTCCCGCCTTCAGCGTATGCTGTTTGGTGTCAATCAGTTTGTAGTTACCGCCTACCTCGATACCGTAGCGTTCCATCTGACTGGTGTTGTCCTGCGTACGTGCGTCCAGACCCAGTCCCAGCGTCAGTCGGTTATCTATCAGTTTCTTGTTCGCTTCCACACTGAAATCCATGCCGAAGTCGTCACCTCTCGTCGGGGTGGCAACAGTCATCAGGGCTACGGTGCATACCAGCAGAAACCTGTATGTGGCGGTGCTGATTCTTCCTTTCATCATCCGAAAATCTTTGGCATCTTCAGCGCGTTGTCGTCCTCCTCGTCGGTGTTGTAATAGATTTTGATAAGAGCCATATCCTTCAAGAAGTCGATGGAACCGATACTTACGTGTGTGATGTCCAGTCCCGTACGAGCCTTCAGATCGTCGATGAGTTCCTGTCTCATCTCAGGTTTGATAAGGTCGATCTTGTCATATTTGATATACTTCGACGACAGACTCTTCACAAACATATTCGCCTCTGCCATCCATACTCCCGATATGAAGATGATATCGGTCAGCAGCAGTTCGCCCAGCGATGTCATGAGCGGACCGCCCCAGTCGGGATGTTTCGGTGAGATGTCGGCAGCCCATGCCAGACCGTTGATTGCAGCCAGCGAGATGATAAGGAACAGGTATGTCATCTCACGGATGGGCACACTCTCTGTTCTGTAACGCATGATGCAGAAGATGGCAAACAGTCCCATTGCTATACCAGTCTTTATCTTTGCGTCGCCCATCAGGTGAATAAGCATGAAGATACAGAAGCCCACCAGAATATAGGTGAAGAAGAAGTCCTTCCTGCGTGCCTTCGGGAAATAGAATGCACGGGCAATGATTACCGTAAATACAGTGTTGATAATCAGTCTCATTATCAGGTCGAGTATTCTGCAAAGGTCGTTCGACAACACTGCCAAAAAGTCGTTAAATGCTTCCATCATTTATATAAATGTTTATAGTTCATGGTCGATGAATCGTCTGCCGTTAATTTTCTGCAGATTCATCAGTTTTGGTTTGAAATTATTCTGTTTCAGCAGAGGATCGGTCAGAGCCATTCCTATGCAGCACTTCGAGAATCCTGTCGGGTGGATATGTATGTCGTGCAGGATATTCACCACGGGCGAAAACACATTTCCGTCACGTTTCAGTTCGATGATTACCAACTGGTCGGTTCCGTGGTCGTGGTTCGTCTCGAAATTATGGAAACTCACGTTGAAATCGATAGTCAGACGTTCGGTCTTACCCTTGTTCACCAGTGTCACACGGTCAAACCGGTTGCGCACCACAGCATCCAGCTTGTCCAGGTCGAGTCCTGCCTTTCGCATCACCAGTTCGCGTGCTCCTTCCGTCGTGCGGAAATCGTCCTGACTGGGTACCTCGATACGTTTCTTCTTCGTGCGTCCGTGGTTATTCTTGTTCTTCACCTCCAGAAACGTCAGGTTGCTGGCTACGTAAGTCCTCACCCTCACCTTCTTCCTCCGTGCGTGCTTGTTGTGATGCATCATGTACATCACGTGATCCTCCGTATCATAATAAGTTGTACAATAGGGGATAATCCTATTGCACAGCGTTTCCTGGACAAAATACTTGTCCTTTACGAGGCTCAGCAACTGCACCAGCTGGCTTTTCGATGCCACATACTTCGTGTCCAGGCGATTCATCAGTTTGATGCCTGTCATCTCCTCCAGCGTGATGGGAGTCATCGAGTTGAGAAGTTCGGTTATCTGACTGTCGACATCCATCCGTTTTACACAGTCATGATTTCCTTATTCTTCGCCTCCAGCATTCCGTCAATCTGCTTGATGTACTTGTCGTGAATTTTCTGAACCGATTCTTCCGAGTCTTTCTCCACATCCTCGGGCACACCGTTCTTTACCGATTTCTTCAGTTTTTCGATGGCATCGCGACGGGCGTTTCTCACACTCACCTTTGCATTCTCAGCCTCCTTCGAGCACTGCTTTGTCAGTTCCCTACGGCGCTCCTCAGTCAATGGCGGGATACCCAGACGAATGATTTCACCGTTGTTTTCGGGCATGATTCCCACGTTCGAATCGATGATAGCCTTCTCGATGGGTTTGAACATGTTCTTGTCCCATGGTTTGATGGCGATAGTGCGTGCATCGGGAGTAGTGATGCTGCTCACGTTGTTCAGTGGCACCTTGCTGCCATACGAATCCACACGTACCTCATCGAGGATGTGTACGTTTGCTCTGCCGGCACGGATGCGTGACAGAGTCTCTTCCAGGTGCATCACAGCCAATTCCATCGACTCCTCTGCATCGTTGATATAAACCTTTACGTCTTCCATTGTTATTTTATTTAAATGTCTTTTGCATCAGTTCGGGCATTTCGGTTCTGTCCCAGATTTCCACAGCCGGATAGCCACCGCTAATCCAGATGAGAGTGAACGTATTGTCATTGATCCATGTAATCATACAGCTGTTCTGACCCTCAGTTATCAGGCGGTCGGTATAGAACTCACATGGCCACAGGCGACCTACGGCTGCCAATGTCGGAGCATTCTCAATGTCACCTTCCAGCATCAGCATCTTCGTGTCCGTGTAAATCTTATACATCATAGGCATTTCAAAGAGCTGTCCCCTGCCGTCAACCCTGTCCGACATACCGCGGCGTTTCCACACACCGGTGAACTTATTCGCCTTCTTCACCTTTGCCTTCATGCTCAGGATATCGATGATTTCCTTCATCGTGTCCGAAATACCCTTCTTCGAACTGTATTCCTCACTTGTGAAAGCATTGAACGGGAAGATGTCGGAGCTAGGCATGATATTGTTGTACCAGCGCAGGGTGAACTTCTCCTTGTTGCTGTCGTAGATCTGGATGCCCTGTCCGTCTTCACCTACAGGCACCTTGCCGGTGTAGTTCAGCGGATGCTTATCCTGGTTCACCATCTGGAAGGCAGCTATCACATCGTTCTCCACCAGTTCCATCTGAATCGACATATCATCGGTGAGATACTTATACTGGTTGAACGGAGGAACCTGTTCCTTACCGTCGTCATATATAAACTTCTGCAACTTGTACAGTCCGCGTGGGTTCTCCTGTTGTGCCATTGCTGCTCCTGCCATCAGCAGAGCCGCTACAGCCATGATTAATGTCTTTTTCATATCCAACAACTCTTAACTTTTAACTTTTAACTCTTAACTTTTAACTTAGAATAGTGCATCCTTCGCAAGGTTTAAGCTGTTTGAAGAAATCGTTGCCCTTATCGTCCACAAGGATGAAAGCAGGGAAGTCTTCCACTTCAATCTTCCAGATAGCCTCCATACCCAGTTCCGGATACTCTACACATTCTATACTCTTGATATTATTCTGAGCCAGGATGGCAGCTGGTCCACCGATCGAACCGAGGTAGAAGCCCTTATGGTCCTTACATGCGTTAGTCACGTCAATCGAGCGGTTACCCTTAGCCAGCATGATGCGGCTGCCTCCGTGGTCTTGGAACTCATATACATACGGGTCCATACGTCCTGCAGTGGTCGGTCCCATCGAACCGCAAGCCATTCCAGCCGGAGTCTTTGCCGGACCTGCATAGTAGATAGGATGGTCTTTCAGGTACTGCGGCATCTCTTCGCCAGCATCCAGACGAGCCTTGATCTTTGCGTGAGCGATGTCACGACCCACGATGATGGTACCGTTCAGACTCAGACGTGTACTTACAGGATACTTCGACAGAATCTTGCACACCTCATCCATCGGCTGGTTCAGGTCAATCTTCACTACGTCGCCCTCACCTGCATTTCTCAGTTCCTCAGGAATCAGTTCGTATGGTTTGTCGTCCATCTTCTCAATCCAAATACCGTCCTTGTTAATCTTAGCCTTGATATTGCGGTCGGCAGAACAGCTCACACCCAGACCGATCGGACAACTTGCTCCGTGGCGAGGCAGACGGACTACGCGTACGTCGTGAGCCATGTACTTACCGCCGAACTGAGCACCCAGACCAATCTTGTATGCCTCCTGCAGCAGCTGCTTCTCCAGTTCTACGTCGCGGAACGCACGTCCGGTCTCATCACCCGTCGTAGGCAGCGAGTCGTAGTAGTGGGTTGAAGCCAGCTTCACGGTCAGCAGGTTCTTCTCAGCCGACGTACCACCGATGACGAAGGCGATGTGGTATGGCGGACATGCAGCTGTACCCAGACTCTTCATCTTCTCTACGAGGAACGGAATCAGAGTACCCGGATTCTGTATTCTTGCCTTAGTCTCCTGATACAGGTAAGTCTTGTTGGCACTACCGCCACCCTTCGTCACCATCAGGAACTTGTACTCCATACCCTCTGTAGCCTCGATGTCGATCTGTGCAGGCAGGTTACACTTAGTGTTCACCTCGTTGTACATATCGAGCGGAGCATTCTGCGAGTAGCGCAGGTTCTCCTCCGTGTAAGTCTTGTACACACCCTTTGCCAGAGCCTCCTCGTCGCAGAAGTTAGTCCACACCTGCTGTCCCTTCTCACCGTGGATGATAGCAGTACCCGTGTCCTGACACAGCGGCAGCTGACCCTTTGCAGCCACCTCTGCATTGCGGAGGAATGTCAGAGCCACATACTTGTCGTTAGCCGAAGCCTCCGGGTCGCGCAGAATCTTTGCCACCTGCAGGTTATGACTGCGGCGCAGCAGGAAACTGACGTCCCTGAACGCAGCATTTGCCATCTTCGTCAAAGCCTCTTTGCTGACCTTCAGAATAGGTGTTCCTTCAAATTCGCTTACGCTTACACCTTCCTTCGTAAGCAGATAATACTCAGTGTCGTCCTTTCCCAGCTGGAACATAGGAGCATACTTGAAATCTGGAGCCTGTGCCATAGTATTTTTCCGATTTAATGTTATTTCTTCGCAAAGATATACATTATTTATT